>JAQAZR010000272.1:0-9339 GCA_032127235.1 Deltaproteobacteria bacterium | reverse complement strand
ATGGAACTTTTTAAAGAACTGGCAACCATCAAAGAAATCGATTTCGAACTCAGGCAAGAAGGAATCGTTGATGCCTTCCGCGACCATCGGGAATTCAGAAAGGGAGTGCGAACCGCCGGTCTGCTGCGACAATTCGGTCTTGAAAACCGGATCCTGGGCAGAGACGAAATTCACAATCTGTTCCCTGCGATCCGAACCAACATCGTCGGCGGTGTTTTTTATACTCAGGACGCCCACTTGGTGCCTGAGCGGTTTGTCCGCGGCCTGGCCCGTCACGCCAAACAAAACGGTGCCGTCATCCAGACCAATACCGAAGTCATCGGGATGAAGAAATCCGGCCGCAGGATTACCTCGGTGCTGACGACGCGCGGTGATTTTACGGCGAATGAGATTGTCCTGGCGGGGGGATCCTGGTCTCCGATAATCATGCGGGACCTCAAACTCAGATTGTATGTTGAGCCGGCCAAAGGATACAGCATCAGCTACAAACGACCGATGAACTTCCCGGAAATGCCCCTGATTCTGGTCGAGGCCAAGGTGGCGGTAACGCCCATGGACGACGTTCTGCGGTTCGCCGGGACATTGGAACTGGCCGGTTGGGATCTGGCGATCAACCTGCGCCGGGTAAGGGCGATTTTGAAGAGCGTCCCATTATACCTGCCGGAGTTTGACCCGCGATCACTTGATTTGGTCGAAATCTGGCGCGGCCTGCGACCTTGCACGCCGGACGGGTTGCCCCATATCGGAAGGCCGAACAACCTCGACAATTTGATTGTTGCCACCGGCCACGCCATGAAAGGCATATCTCTGGCGCCCGTAACCGGAAAATTGGTTGCCCAGCTGGCTGCCGGTGAGCGCCCGGATATCAACCTATTCGCCTTAGAAATCGAACGGTTCAATTAAAACCGCTTTACCCTCGAAGCCGACCGCTGAGTCACGGACGATCACAAAAAGCCTGGGGACCAATGGAGAGGTGATGGTTGATGTTTTCGGTGAGCCCACCAACCGAGATACTCCTGCTCTGGGCCAGTGCCCATAAATGTAAATGGCAACACCGCATCCATAATACACATTAAACAATTCGTTTTTTTAACCCTTTTCAATATGGTTTGCCGATGAAAATATGGCTTGATAGAAATGCCACGATGTAGTACGCGGATACCCATCCAGTTTATCAAACTTATGAGGGGCATGTAAGTGTATTCCATAAGCCTCATCGCAGCCTTAGCCGTATTTTGCATCGGCGTCCTGTATAAGGTTTCCACGTGGTTCCGCTACACTATCGATCCGTTTGCCGCGCACATATCCCCTGCAGGGCGGGTCCAGGCAGCAATGAAGGGTACCCTGAGGGTCCTGTTCAGTGCCAGGTTTTTCACTTTGCTCGAGGTTTTTGTTCTGGATGTCGTCTTACAGCGGCGGATATTTAAAGAGAGCCTGCTGCGATGGGCGATGCACATGAGCATTTTCACGGGTTTCATGTTGCTGCTGGTCTTTCATGCTCTGGCAAATCAGATTCCCGGAAAGATTTTTTCCGGCTATTATTCCACCTTAAATCCATATCTGTTTCTCAGGAATCTTGCCGGTGCCTTGGTTATTGCAGGTCTTTTAATCGCTGTTTACAGACGGCTTGCATTAAAGCCCCGCCGGTTCTTCAGCAACGTCATGGATTGGCAAATGATCGTCATTCTGGCGGTTGTGATGGTATCGGGCATATTGCTGGAAGCCGGCGAAATGTCATCATACAGTGCTTACCAGCAAATGGTCGTTGACTATGCGGACGTGGAGGATGAGGAAAAAATTGCCCTGGAAACCTATTGGGTAAAGAATTTCGCCGTTGTTTCTCCGAACATCTCGGAACCTTTCGATCCATCCGCGCTGACATTAGGCAGGGAAATGCACCTGGCATATTGTTCCGAGTGTCATTCAAACTCTCATTGGGCATTCATGAGCTATGGGACCGCCAAATCCATCCGGCCGCTTGCCGGATGGATGGAAAGCAAACGGATCGACCGCGCACTCTGGTACATCCACTTTCTGGCCTCATTTGTGGGCCTCGCCTGGTTGCCTTTCAGCAAGCTGTTTCATGTATTCGTCAGCCCCCTGAGTCTTTTGATAAACGCTGTCATGAAAGATGAAACATCCGACCCTGCAAATATCGCTACCCGCCAGATCCTGGAGCTGGATGCCTGCACACACTGCGGAACTTGTACCATGCGCTGCTCTGTGGGGACAGCATTTGAAGAAATATCCAACGTGTACATTTTGCCATCGGAGAAGATCGGGGCTGCAAAAATGCTGGCGCTCGGCAAAGACATCGATCCGGCAGAGCTTGACCGTATCCAGGCCGGCTTGTATTTGTGCACAAACTGCCACAAGTGCACCGACGTCTGCCCGGTAGGAATCAACCTGCAGCAAATGTGGTTCAATCTCCGGGAGTTCGTCCTTCAGCAGGGCCGCCCGGAACTGCAAGTCCTTTCCTGCCTGTCTCTTTATCGTGGGCTGAATCGCGATAAAATAAATCCGGAGCACTATGTCAACATTCAGCAACTGGCACATGAAGCAGTTGCAGGAACCGACGGACGAGTTCGAGAAGCCGGTCAAAAACCGTTGAAAATCAACTCGGAGAACAAAATATTAAAAGGGATTCTGAATGCCAATACACGGACAAACTCATTGTGGTCCTGCTACAGTTGCTGCACCTGCTCGAATTCCTGTCCCGTGGTGGCCAACTATCAAAATCCCCGGCAAACCCTCGGCCTGTTGCCGCATCAAATCATCCAAGCCGCTAAAATGGGGCTGAGCGACCTCATCTTCAAAGCCAACATGCTCCGGGATTGCCTGTGGTGTTATGCGTGTCAGCAGAATTGTCCCCAGAACGTTCAAGTGGCCGATATCTTGTTCGAACTCAAAAACCTGGCGATTTCGGTGGCGCAAAACAATCAAAAAAACAAATGATTAAAAAAGTGATGATGAAGTTTGCCATCCAACGTTGCTGCAGCACACCGGTCTTTTTAAAACAGTATGAGACGTCGACAGATGCCGTGCTTCGACAATTCGGCGTTGACGTGATCGACATCAAGGAAACCGGCTGCTGCGGCTATCCCCTGAAAAATATAAACATTAAGGCTTTTGTTCTTTCTTCGGCCAGAAATTTGGCCCTGGCGGAAAAAAAGCGTCTCAACATGATCACGTTCTGCAATTGTTGCTACGGCTCTCTGAAGCATGTCGATCATCTGTTGAAAACGGACACCGTTTTGGCATCGGAAATCAATGCAAAACTCAAGAAGGAGAAGTTAAACTGGCAGGGTCGGGTCGAGATCAAACATCTGCTCGATGTGCTTTATGAAGACATCGGTCTTGAAACCATTCGCGGACAGTTGGTCAAAACTTTCAAAGGTCTCAATATTGCCACCCATTACGGTTGCCATCTGCTGCGACCGCTTAATGTCGCGGGGTTCGACAATCCTTTTTCCCCTTCGAAATTTGACCGACTGGTTGAATTGACCGGTGCAGTGAGCATCCCATGGCGCAGCAAATTGGAATGCTGCGGCTCACCCTTGTGGGGTGTCAATGATGACCTGTCCGCCGGCATCACTCATAAAAAAGTGACAAGCGCCGCTCAGGCCGGGGCTGATTTTCTCTGCACCGCATGCCCCTATTGTCAGCTCCAATTTGATCGAGTGCGTCGCATGACCGGTTCTCGACCGGATGAACCTGCCGGTCCACCCAGTGTCCTGTACACCCAGTTGCTCGGACTTTGCTTAGGGATTGAGGAAAGCAGCTTGGGTATAGAAAAGAACGAAATGAACTGCAGCGGATTACTGAATTTCTTGATCCACACTGAACATAACCGCAGTGATCCCCAAAGCGTTTCCGGGCCACTTTCTCCGTAAACAACCGTCAAATCCGATCGGACTCAAATTTCAACTAATTTAATTAATTGAATATCGAAACCACTCAGATCGATTTCCTGCAAAATCGCCCACTACAAACTTTCCCTTTCACGGCAAACATGGTAATGAGGATGCCCTCGGAAAAATCTTGCCCGGGGACCTTTTCATTGGCTGAGGATTCGTCCGGCAAAATTAGAAGCAGGAGGCGCGGCATGAAAGATGATCTGGGTTTTTACTATTACCCGAATCCGTTGCAAAAGAAATTCCGGATGTACGTTAAGGAAATGCACGGTGAAATCTGTTTCAGGATGTGGAATTCCGATGATCCGGAACTGTGGAAAACCCATGGGTGGGTTCCCTACGGCGCCATCCGGGAGGCAGCGGCGGTATATGACGGTAAGGCCATCGACCCCAAGCAGGCTTATGACATCGAAGTGGCCCGGGCCTTGATGAAACACGGCGGCTAAACTTTTTATAGACGGCCGAAACCATCGACCTTGTCTTCTGATAAATTGAACATTTTTCTGCAAAACAATCTCAGATTAACCGGAATCCCGCCGCAGCTCTATGATCTGCTGATTCAACGGTTGAAATTCCCCAATCCCAAGTACCTCGAAAACGCCCGCATGGGACGCTGGAATCGCGGTGTTCCGAAAGAGCTGCGCTTCTATTACCGCCTCAGAGGCGGCGGCCTTGTAATTCCACGCGGCTTCATCCGCCAGTTGATCACCACCTGCCGCAGGCTCGACATCACCTATACCGTCGAGGACCGCCGGCGCAATTTGCCGCCGGTGGATTATGCCTTCAATGGGCAGCTGCGCCCCTTCCAACAGCAGGCTGTTCAGCATATGCTGCGCAAAGAGTTCGGCACCCTGAATTCCCCGACCGGCTCCGGCAAGACCGTAATGGCCCTTTATATCCTGGCCCAACGCAAACAGCCCGCACTGATCATCGTGCACACCGCCGATCTGGCCCGCCAGTGGTCCGAACGCATTGAAACCTTCTTGAACATTCCGGTAAAGGAAATCGGCCGTATCGGCGGCGGCAAGAAAAAAATCGGCGAAAAAATTACCGTTGCCCTGGTTCAATCCCTTTACAAATGCGCCGAAACAGTGGCACCGCAAGTCGGTCACCTGATCGTCGACGAATGCCATCGCACGCCGAGCCGCACGTTTACCGATGCCGTCACCGAATTTGACGCGAGGTACATGCTGGGCCTCTCAGCAACACCCTGGCGCCGGGACAATCTCTCCAAGCTGATCTTCTGGCACCTCGGAGACGTGCATCACCAGGTCGAGAAAAACGATCTGATTCGGACCGGCCAGGTTCTGCCAGCCGACATTATCTTTCGCGAAACCGAGTTCAAACCCTATTACGATCCGGTTCAGGAGTACAGCAAAATGCTCTCCGAACTGACGCTCGACGACGATCGAAACCGGCTGATCGCCGCCGATATCGCCGCCGAGGCGGCCAGTCACCCGGGGATCTGCCTCGTTCTGACGGATCGTAAGAAGCACTGTGAGTCGCTGGGGGCTCTTCTGCGATACGGCTTCTCACTGCCCGTTGACATTCTAACCGGGGACTTGAACGCCGGCGAGCGGCAACAGGTAATGGACCGCCTCCAGGAGGGTCGTATCAAGGTTCTTATCGCTACCGGCCAGTTGATCGGCGAGGGATTCGACTGCCGTGAGCTCACAACGCTTTTCATGGCCACACCGGTGCGATTCAGCGGCCGCATCATTCAATATCTGGGAAGAATTCTGCGACCGGCACCCGGTAAGAAACGGGCGCGCGTGTTCGATTACGTGGACATCAACGTCGAACCGCTGCTAAAGGCCGCCGATGCCCGTAAAAAAATTTACGACCTGTAGCCAAATAGGTTCACGAGCAACTAAACCCTAACGTTGGGGTAAAAGTGATCATCGGAGGAGCAGCATGAAAAGCTATCGCAAAGAGTTATGGTTCGAAGTCCCCACCCGGCGGGCTTTTATCAACATCACCCCCCAGGTGGAGCGGTGCCTGCAGGAGAGCGGCATCAAAGAGGGTCTCTGTCTGGTCAATGCCATGCACATCACCGCCTCCGTCTTCATCAATGACGACGAGTCGGGACTGCACCATGACTACGAAGTCTGGCTCGAGAAGTTGGCCCCGCACGAACCGGTTTCGCAGTACCGTCACAACGTGGGTGAAGACAATGCAGATGCCCACATGAAACGCCAGGTTATGGGCCGTGAAGTGGTCGTGGCCGTCACCGAAGGCCGGTTCGACTTCGGCACATGGGAAAGGATCTTCTATGGTGAATTCGACGGGCGACGCCGCAAGCGTGTTCTGGTGAAGCTTATCGGCGAATAGAACAGCCTTACGATTTTATTATTTAATTGCATTTTCAAAGTCGTTATGGCTTATTGGGTATCATATCGTTACCGATACGATCCGCCGTCTGGTGAACTCCCAACTGAACCCTGGTTCTCACGCTTGTGACTGTATTTCTTTCTGACGATTGAAGGGACGAACCGCTTGTCGGTTCTTCAGGCTTCCTTGTTGACGCAGCATTTCCCGCAGAGGGCATCATGCATTCGAAAAAAGAAAGCGACTATCTCTTAAAGGCGATCGACGCCTTTAAGAAGCGCCTGATTGTCGTTTCGCCGGATTTTAGAATACTGGCGGCCAACTGCCAATCAGACATAGATAATAATGCCGACATCATCGGGCAGCTGTGCCACAGGGTATTTTATGATCGCCCGGAGCCTTGCAAAAACTGCGCCGTGCGAAAATCAAGCCAAACAGGGCGCCCCTGTCTTCAGACGAAACCGGAAGATTCCGCCAATCTCGAAAAGATGCCGTGTTTCTATGCCTACCCTATTTTTAGCGGTGAAAAAATCGAAGCCTTCGTGAGCATGGACTTCGACCTGCCGACCAGGGGGCAAATCGAGGAAAAACTGCAGAGCTCAAACGCACTGCTGCGCAACCTGATCCTCAGTGCAGTGGACGGCGTGATCGCCGCCGATAAAAAAGGAAAAATCCTGATTTTCAATGAAATGGCCTCCGAAATATTCGGCTACAGTATTGAAGAAGCGCTCGAGAGTCTGAACATTCGCGACATCTATCCCGATCGGCTCGAACTCGATGTCATGAAACAATTGCGCAGTGAGCAATACGGCGGACCGGGCAAACTGCGTTACTACGAGACGGATGTGCTCAATAAAGTCGGTGAACGCATCCCCATCAATCTCAACGCGGCCATCGTGTACGAGGATGACCGGGAAATTGCCACCATCGGCTTTTTTCACGACATGCGCGAAATCAAGCAGATGAAGGAAGAACTTGAAAAAACGCAACTGCAGCTTCTGCAGTCGGAAAAGATGGCCTCACTCGGCAAGCTGGCCGCCGGAGTAGCCCACCAGCTCAACAATCCCCTCAGCGGCATCATGCTTTTTACCAAACTGGTGCTCGAAGACTACAACCTCGAGGATGGCGCCCGCGAAGACCTGAACCGCGTGCTCTGCGATGCCGAGCGCTGCAAGGAAACAGTCAAGGAACTGCTCGAATTTACCCGCCAGACCCGGCATCTCATGCAGTCCCACGATATAAACCGGGCTCTCACCCGCACGCTCTTTTTACTGGAAAACCAGTCTCTTTTTCAGAACATCACGATCGAAAAGGAGCTGGACCCCAATCTTAAACCGGTTCACAGCGACATTCAGCAGCTGAACCACATGTTCATGAATATCATTTTGAACGCTGCACAGGCCATGGATGGCAACGGCTGCTTGAAGTTTAAAACCGGTTATCTTCCCGAAAAAGAGCGGGTGTGCATCGAAATTTCTGATACCGGACCGGGTATCCCCGAACACATCCTGCCGCACATCTTCGAGCCGTTTTTCACCACAAAGGAGGAAGGCCAAGGCACCGGTCTGGGGTTGAGCCTGGTTTACGGGATCGTGGAAAATCACAGTGGCCGGATAAAAGCCCTGAGCGAACAAGGAAAAGGAACGACTTTTATCATCGAACTGCCCCTTGAGCCAAAAGCCGACGGAGGAAGCGAAAGTGAATAATGATGTCGATGCAATCCGCATTTTGGTGGTGGACGATGAGCGGGACATTCGAGATGGCTCGGAGCGGATTCTCAAGCGCATCGGATTCATCGTCCATACCGCCGACCGCGGCGATGTGGCACTGAAAGTCGTCAAGGAGGTCCATCCCGCTATCGTGTTGCTCGATCTGAAGATGCCCGGTATGGACGGCATGGAGGTTCTCGAGCACATCCATGATATGGATAAGAGGATTCTGGTTATCGTCATCACCGGTTACGCCACGGTCGAAACGGCCATCACGGCCATGAAGCAGGGGGCCTATGACTTTATCCCCAAGCCTTTCGAGCCGGATCAACTGCGCATCGTCGTCAATCGTGCGGCTGAAAAAATCCGTCTGACCCGGGACGCTCGAAAGCTCGAAGAGGAAAAAACGCGCACCCTCTCTGATCTGGATACCGAAAAAAGCCGAATCCGAACCATCATCGAATCCCTGCCGGATGGGGTTCTGGTCACCAATGCCAGCGGCAAGGTCGTTTTGATCAACCCTTCCTGTAAGCACCTTCTGAATCTCGACCCCGATATGGGGCCGGGCCGCCAAATCGAGGACTACGTTCAAGACGAAACCCTGAGCAAGCTCGTGATGGAGATTTCCAGGGGAAAGCACGTCGATTACGGAGATATCCCGGACCACGAGTTCATCCTGGCCACCGATACCTATCTGCGCGCGAGGGCTCAGCCCGTTCTGGGAGAGCGAAAGGAGTGTCTGGGGGCCGTATTGAATTTTGTCGACATCACGACTATGAAGGTCCTGGATCGACTCAAGTCCGAGTTCGTGGCCAAGGTGTCGCATGAACTGCGATCCCCGCTGTCGACTATTCACGAGCAGCTGGCCATGGTAATCGGCGACCTGGTGAACACGGCGCCGCAGCAGGATCATCACATTCTCACCCGGGCCAAGGAAAAGACCCAGGGGATGATTTCCCTGATCGGCGACCTGCTCGACCTGTCGCGCATCGAGGAAGGGATCATCTGTCATGAGCCGAAATCGATTCGGCTCGACGATCTGCTGACAAACATCGTCGACTTTCTCTCCTCCCGGGCCGCTTCAAGGAGCCAGTCCCTGACCCTCAACCTGCCCCCACACCCTTTGCCTGAATTCACTGCAGACCCACTGGCCCTGGAGAGTATCTTCGGCAACCTGATAACCAATGCCATCAACTACACCCAGGAAGGCGGCCGCATCCTGGTCGAAGTGGACACGGCAGGCATCAATATCAGGGTAAAAGTCGTGGACAACGGTTTCGGCATCGCGGAAAAACACCTCGCCAAAATTTTTGATCGGTTCTACCGCGTTAAAGATGACAGGACGCGTTACATCACCGGTACGGGACTCGGACTCCCGATCGTGAAGG
>JAQAZR010000271.1:0-6244 GCA_032127235.1 Deltaproteobacteria bacterium | reverse complement strand
GGCCAGGCCGACACTCTTTAAAATAGCCTGTGTTTCATCGACAGCCATCTTTCGGGCTGCAGCATACCAGTGAAAGTTCTTTTTTTGATAAGAAAGCACGGCAATCTGGACGTTCTCGAACACGGTCAAGCGATGGAAAATATTGACGACCTGGTAGGAGCGGCTGATGCCTTTTCGACAGATGAGATAGGGTTTCAGACCGGTGATGTCTTCGCGCTGAAACAGTATCCGGCCGCTGTCGGGCGTCAACTGGCCGGTGATCAGGTTGAAAAGAGTGGTCTTGCCGGCGCCGTTGGGACCGATCACCGCCACGACCTGTCCCTTTTCGACCCGCAGACGGGCTCCGCTCACTGCCTGAAAGCCGTCGAAAGCTTTGTATAAATTTTTTACTTCCAGCATCAGCGGCTCCACACCGACCTGTCCCTACTGCTCCCCCGACAGCGGTCGGCGCTGAAAATAACCCAAGATTCCCTGGGGTAAGAAGTAGATCAGCAGCATGAGCACGATGCCCAGCACCAGGGTCCAGTATTCGGTATAAATCCCGACAAAGGTCCGCAATACGACGATAATGGCCGCCCCGAGCATGGGACCGAAGAAGACATACCAGCCGCCGAGGAGACACATGATGATCAGCTCGAGCGACAGGGTCCAGAACAGCAGATCCGGGAAAACACTGCCCTCCACCGTGACGAACAGCGCCCCGGCAATACCGGCGAATGTGCCGGCAATGACCTGCCCGACCAACTGATGGCTCTTGACGTTGACACCAATGGCTTCCGTGCGCTCCGGATTGTCCCGGATACCCTGAAAGATCCTTCCGAAAGGCGAGTTGACCATCCGGAACATCAGCCACAGACAAATGATCGTGACGACCAGCGTAAAGTAGTAGACGCCCCGGGGCGATGCAATAGCCTCCGGAATATTGATCCCGTGAATCCCGTCATCTCCGCCGGTGAAAGAGTACCAGCGGTAGACAATCGCCCATACCAGTGATCCGAGCGAGAGTTGAAGCATTCCAAAGTATAATTTGGACAACCGTATGGTGATCAACCCGATAATCAGGCTCGCCAGGGCCGCCATGACCGGTGCCGCCACATAGCCTGCGGCCGGCGGCAGCCCTGATTTCATGGAAACCAGAGCGAAGCTGTACGCACCCACCCCGTAAAATACGGAGTGGTGGAACTGATACATTCCACCGAAACCGAGCACCATGTTCAAGCTGGTCGCCAGGAGGCCGGTAATGAGAATCAATCCGATAAAATAGAGATAGTAGCGTGACAGAAAGGACGGAGCCGCCAGGAAAAAGAGAACTAAACCACAGAGAAGGACTGCAGAGCGGTAGCGTCGGTCGACAATCAAGGCGGGCTCCTTTACCAAACCGATTTCAAAAGGCCTTTCGGGCGAATGCTCAAGACGATCACCACGGCCATGTAAGGCAAGACAATCGAAAACTGGGGAATGATCAAAATGCCGACGGCGTCAGTCAAGCCGAAGATCAGGGCTCCCAGCAGGGCCCCCCAGATGTTGCCCAGGCCGCCGATAATGACGATCAGAAAGGCTTCGATGATGACGGCGTGATCCATGCCCTGGGTGATGTTTTGGGTCGGGGCCACCAAAGCCCCGCCCAGTCCCGCCAGATAACAACCGATAACGTAAACGAAAGCAAAAACCCAGCTGACGTTGATGCCGATGGCGCCGACCATTTCGCGGTCCACCGCCGCGGCACGGGCAATTTTGCCGATTTTGGTTTTATTGGTCAGCCACCATAACCCCAAGGCCACCAGGGGGCCGATGGCCAGCAGGAAAACATTGTACCGCGGAAAGGGAAAGGTCCCGAACACAAACGCTCCCTGCAGAAAATCCGGCGGTGAAAAACTGCGGTAGTCGGAGCCCCAGATCAGCTTGACCGCATCGCCGAAGACGAGCGTGAAGGCGAAGGTAAAGAGCAGCAGCATCAGATGGTCGCGCTCATACAAATGGCACAACAGCCCTCTTTCGATGAAAAAGCTGATCGCGGCCACGCCAATGGGGGCTGCAATCAGCGCGATCCAGAACCCGGACGACCCCAGACCGCTGATCGAGGCGACGGTGTACGTTAGAAAAGCCCCGATCATGTAGAGAGAACCGTGCGCCACGTTGGGAATACGCAACACCCCCAGCACGAGACTCAGGCCCGAGGCCACGATAAAAAGAATGGTCGTGCGGCTGAGCCCGATCAGTATCTGTTCGAGAAGAGAGCTGACGGAGATCTGGGCGGTCACATCCATAGCATTGGTTTTGCCGGTTGAGCCGGTTTAGTCCCGCCGCGGCGGGATTGATTCAGTTTTGTCGGTTAAGTCAGTTTGTCAGTTGGTCAGTTATACCGGTTTGGTCGGTTACTCCCCTTTTGTTTCTGACTCAACCGACTCAACTGACTTAACTGACTCAACCGACTTCTACTTCTGCCCGCGGGCTTTCTTGATTTCTTCGACGGTCGGCATGACATCTTTGCCGGGAATGGTGACGATTTTATCGGCAATTAGAAAATCGTACTGCGGCACTTTCTTCGTCACCCCCATGTACATGGGAAACATGACCTGATGATCGTAGGCGCGGATGGTCAGGGGGCCGACTGGGCTGTCGATGGTCATGCCCTCGAGGGCATCGATAAACTTTTCGGTGTCGAAGGAGCCGGCTTTTTCGTAAGCCTTGGCGATGAAGTTGGCGGTGATATACCCGTAAAGCGCTCCCACCTTGGGCTCGCGATCATAGGCCGCCTTGAAATCGGCCACGAAGGCCTTGTTGGCCTCGGTTTCCGGGTAGTAGAAAAAATAATTCGAGGTCCCCAGGACACCTTCCGGCGCATCGGCACCCAACGGAATCAAGGTCGAAAGTTCGGTGGCAGTGTGCATATAAAACGGCACGCGTTCGTTGAACCCGGTCGACTTGGCGGCTTTTAAAAACGGCACGCAGTCGCGGCCGCCGGTGGCAATGATGACGGCGTCGGGCTTTGCCGCCAGAATTGCGGTGATGTACGGCGTGAAATCCGGCTCCCCCACCTTCCACCAGGACTGTCCCAGGAGTTTGACGCCCGGTTTGAGTTGGGTGAGATTGTTCCACACGCCATCCGCCAGGGCGTGGCCGTATTCGTAATCATCACCGGCGATCCAGTAATTGGTGTAAGGCATTTTGGCCAGGCCCTGGGCTGCGGCCTTGCCGGCGATGGCCGTGTTTTCGTTCATCGAGAAGACGTAGCGGTGGCCGTCGGCGCCCGTTATTTTGTCGCTCTTTGAAAATGTGGCGAAAAACGGCAGCTTCTCCTTTTTGCAAAAATCCGAAATTGCCAGGGCCAGGGCGCTGTTGATGGTGCCCATCAGAATGTCGACATTTTCGCGCAGGATCAGCTCCTTGGCAGCCGCCAGGCCTAAATCGACCTTGAATTTGCTGTCGCGGGTCACAAATTCGATTTTGCGCCCCATGACGCCGCCTTTGGCATTGATCTTGTCGGTGGCGAGCTTGAAGGCATCGCGCACGTCATTGGTATACGTGCTGGGCGGCCCGGTGTAGCAGTCCACTATACCGACCTTGATCACTTTTTCCGCCTGAGCCGGTCCAATGCCCCCGACAACCAACAGGAACATCGTCATCCAAATCGCCGTTGTAAAAATCCGTTTCATCATTTTCTCCTCCCTCTTTTTTGTTGGGGTTCCAGGTTCAACGTTCCCGGTTCAGGGTTGACTGGATTGAAGCGATATAGGTTCAAAGGTTTCCCGCCCAGGCGGGATTACCCGTTCAGGGTAGTAGGATTGAAGTCCTTCCTTGAACGCTGAGAATTGAACCCTGAACCTTTGAACCCTGAATCCCGCCCGGGCGGGAAACCCTTCAACCCGGATTCTTATATGTCCGCCGGAGGTCTGTCAATACAGTTGGATCGGTTGAGCCGGTTTAGCCTGTTTAGCCCGTTGGCCAGTTGAGTGGATAAAATCGATTATATTCTTCAACTGACCCAACTGACTCAATTGACCTAATCCCGCCGCGGCGGGACTCAACCGGCTCAACCGGTAAAAAAACCGTTGTGTTGACCTCGCTGGGGGCTGTAACATCATTTCCCGATGAAGAAAGCGACCCACAGGCTCCTCGGCGAACTGGCGGTATTCGCATCGGCCTTCTGCTTCTACCTTTCGACGGTGGTGGTCAGATGGTCCCAAGCCGAGGTCACGATCGATCCCTCTTTCTTTGCGTTTTTCCGGTTTCTGACCGGATTCCTCGTTGTCTGTGCCGTTATGGCCTGCAGCAAACAGCCGCCGCGTCCACAGCGCTACCACCTGCTGGTCGGAAGAGCCGTGGCCAACAGTGTGGCGGTATACTGTTTCTACATGGCGGTAAAATACACTTCGGTGGCCGAGGCCAATATTTTGAACATGACTTACCCGGTGTTCGTCGCCCTGCTTACGTGGGGATTGCTCCGCGAACAGCGCGACCCGGCAGCCCTGGCACTGGTGGCGGTTGCCTTTGCGGGCATTTGGCTCATTCTGGCTCCGGCCAAAATCGACATTAAGCTGGCCAACCTGTGGGGATTGGCATCGGGAGTGTCGGCGTCCTTTGCCATTATGTACCTGAGCGTCAGCCGTCGTTATCACGATGCCAACACGGTGCTTTTTTTCATGTTCGGCCTGGGATCACTTCTGATAGCGGCCGTTTTTCACAAACACTTTTTCTGGCCGAATTCAACCGGCCTCTATTACCTGGCACTGTGCGCCGCCGCCGGTATCGCCGGACAGTTTTTGATCACCATCGGCTTTCGCTACATCACTGCCGTCGAAGGCAGCATCATATCGTCGACGCGAATTTTGCTGGCGGCGCTGCTCGGACCTGTTATGACAGGTGAAGGGCCCTTGACCACAGCCGGATGGATCGGCGCGCTGCTCCTTTTCGGCGTCAATGCCGCTCTGGCGTTGCGTCGGCCGCACCCGCAATAGAGCGAGTCAGGTTGCAAATCCGGGCAGATGTGATTATACTGGCGTCGTTATGAAATCGCACAACGAAAAAATACCTGATCCCAAAGAAATTGAAAAGGAAATCAGCGAGTTTCTCTCGAAAAAATTTAAAGACAACGTCAAAATTGTCTCGCCCGTCGTGTTGCACCAATCGCTGGCGTTAGAGAAACCGGAGCCCCCTTCCGACTCCACAAAAAAGATCAATTTTGATCTATTGCCCGATGACCTGATCGCCTTCCTGGACCAGTACATCGTCAAGCAGGATCGGGCCAAGGCCATTCTGGCCACAAAAATTTGCACCCATTTCAACCGCATCAAACGCTCCCAAAGCCGACCGGCCGATGCCAACGGCATGATGATCGGCAGCATCAAAAACAATGTCCTGATGCTCGGACCGACCGGTGTCGGCAAGACATACATCATCAAACTGATCGCCGAAAAAATCGGGGTCCCGTTCGTCAAGGGCGACGCCACCAAGTTCAGTGAGACTGGTTATGTCGGCGGAGACGTCGAAGACCTCGTGCGGGATTTGGTGCGTGAAGCCGATGACGATATCGACCTGGCCCAGTATGGCATCATTTACATCGATGAAATCGACAAAATCGCCGGAAGCCGCGAGCACATCGGCGCCGATGTGTCCCGCACCGGCGTTCAGCGCGGGCTTCTCAAACCGATGGAAGAAACCGAAGTCGACCTGAAGGTCTCGCATGACCCGATTTCGATGATTCAGGAGATTGAACAGTACCGTAAAACCGGCAAACGCCACAAACGCGTCCTCAACACCAAAAACATCCTTTTCATTATGAGCGGGGCCTTCGCTGATCTGCCGGCGATCATTCGCAAACGCCTCAATGAAAAGGGAATCGGTTTCGGGGCCCACATAAAACACACGTCAGAGGATCTGAACATTCTCCTGCACGTCAGATCCGAAGATCTCATCAAATATGGATTCGAATCGGAGTTTGTGGGGCGCCTGCCGGTCCGGGCCATTTTCGAAAATTTGACCGAGGCGGATCTGTTCGAAATCCTGCACAACCCGAACAACCCGATCATGCTCGGCAAAAAACTCGATTTTGCCGCTTACGGAATCGACATCAAATTCGATGAAGACGCCCTGAAAATACTGGCCAAAATCGCTTGCGAAGAAAACACGGGCGCCAGGGGGCTGGTCAGCGCCGTGGAAGGCGCCCTGCTCCCCTTTGAAAGAAAACTGCCGTCTACGAGCATCCGGGAATTTCCGGTCACCGAGCGCGTGATCCGCAAACCCG
>JAQAZR010000270.1:0-4200 GCA_032127235.1 Deltaproteobacteria bacterium | reverse complement strand
GCACTCGGCGGTGCCGTGGGGGCATCCCGCTCGGCGGTCGATGAAGGCTGGCGCCCCCACTCCGACCAGGTGGGACAGACCGGCAAAGTGGTTTCTCCGAACCTCTACATTGCCTGTGGCATATCGGGTGCCATTCAGCACCTGGCCGGCATGTCTTCTTCAAAGGTGATCGTGGCCGTTAACAAGGACGCGGAGGCACCGATTTTTTCCAAGGCCGATTACGGCGTGGTGGGTGATCTGTTCGAGATCGTGCCCTTGATCACGGAAGAAGTGAAAAAGATGAAGGGTTAACATCATAAACCTTACAGTTCAACACGAAAATAGAATCAGACCCCAAAATAGAATTTGGGTCACATCCCTAGCCTAACATAATCGGCTCAATCCCGCCGGGGCGGGACTCAACGGACACAACCGAATAAGGTGGGCACCTCCGCCCGGATGAACGGTTTCGAAAGACGGCTGAAACTCGCCGCCGACTGGCTCTAAGCCCGGACCAGTGCCGTCTTCAAATAATGAGTTTGGATGCCGCTTGGAGGTCGTTCCTTCCAAGCGGCATCGACATAGGGTCCGGTCTAAGATCCCGTAAGCGACTCAGACAGTCAGCCGCTATTCGCAACCATTCATCCGGGCGGAGGCGCATCATTTTCATGCACTGTGGCGGACCAGAGGGCCATGAGTGTTTCGCATGCATTAAAAAGGGTTGCCCGGGATAGAGGCAACCCTTTTTGATTGGTGCACCCGGCCGGGCCTGCCGAACACCGTAGCCTGCAGGAGCCGCCGATCGGTCTTTGTTTCCAAGTCCATCTGTGATAAGTCCGCTTCATGATTGTCCATCTCACCAGCCTCGGATGTGCCAGAAACCAGATCGATAGCGAGGTCATGCTGGGGCGCTTGAAGGCGGTCGGCGCACTTTTCACCGACACTCCGGGTGACGCCGAGGTGATCATCGTCAACACCTGCAGCTTTATCGAATCGGCGGCCGATGAATCGATCGACACGATTCTGGAATTGGCGACACACAAAAATGAGGGCCGCTGCAGGCGTCTGATCGTGACCGGCTGCCTGCCGGAGCGATACCGGCAAGAGATCACCAAGGCTATTCCGGAGGTGGATGTTTTTCTGGGAACCGGCGCATTCGATCGAATTGTCGAAGCGGTCGAGGGACAGCTGGATAAGGCCAAATGCCTTTTACCGGATCCGGATTCACTGTCACCATCGGGGGCAGGTGTGTCACGGGAACGCAGCAACCGCTGGATGGCCTACGTGAAGATTGCCGAGGGATGCAGTCGGCAGTGCACCTACTGCATTATTCCCAGGCTGCGCGGCCGACAAAAGAGCCGGTCGATCGAGGATCTCGTCGCCGAGTCCCGGCAGCTGGTTCAGTCCGGCGTCAGGGAGCTGGTTTTGGTCTCACAGGAAACAACCGCTTACGGCAAGGACCTGCACCCGCCATCCGACCTCGCACGACTTTTGACAGCTCTTGCCGCCCTGCCGGACGGCTCGGGCACGGAGACTTTCTGGATCCGGTTTCTCTACGGGCATCCGCAGAGTATCGACGAGAGGTTGATGGATGTGGTGGCGCAAAACGCGAACATCTGTTCCTATTTCGATATCCCGATTCAACATGCCAGCCGGTCGATCCTCAAGAAGATGGGCCGGCAGTATGGCCCCGATGACCTGCGCCTCATGCTCGAGCCCATCCGCAGGCTGATGCCGGAAGCGGCTCTGCGGACAACGGTCATTGTCGGCTTTCCAGGGGAAACCGATGCGGACTTTTATGAGCTGTTGCGCTTCGTTGAGTCCGAGCGCTTTGACCATCTGGGGTGTTTCGTCTATTCCGACTCAGAGGATCTGCCGTCCCACGGACTGCCCGATCACGTGCCGAACGAGACGGCGCGGGAACGCTACCGCATCCTGATGGAGCGTCAGCAAGAGATATCGGCAACACGAAATCGTGACTATCAGGATCGGAAACTCGCCGTTCTGGTGGAAGAGCACCAGGAAAACGGTTTATACATTGGCCGAACCGAATTTCAAGCCCCGGAAGTCGACGGGGTCACCTATATTCACGCAGATCGACTGCAAACCGGTTGTTTTGTCATGGTGAGGATTACCGATACACTCGAATACGACCTGGTGGGGGAAGCGGAATGAGCGTTGATCTCAAGCAGAGCATCTTGAACAGGGTTGCAGAGGATCTGGTCGGTATCGAATCCAAACTGTCCGACAATCTCCGGCCGTATCTGGATCTGGTGTCGGACATTGCCCGTCACATTCTGTTCAGCGGCGGCAAGCGACTGCGTCCGTTGCTGATGGTCATCAGTGCCAGACTTTGCCGCTACACCGGGGGCGATACGCACAAGTTCGCGACCATATTTGAATACCTGCATGCCGCCACACTGCTGCACGACGATCTCGTCGACGGCGCCGCGATACGCCGGGGCCGACCGGTGGCAAACGCGGTTTGGGACAATTCCAGCGCCGTTCTCGTAGGGGATTTCCTGCTGGCGCGCTCTTTGACCATCGCGGCCGAGACCGGACGCCCCAGAATTATCCGGGTGATCGCGGAGATTACCGAAAACATGTCCCAGGGAGAAATTCATCAATTGATGCGAAAGGGTGCCATCGACCTGACGGAAGCGGAGTACCGTGAGGTCATCCGCCGCAAGACCGCCGTGCTGTTCGAAGGCGCCTGTCGCGCCAGCGCCATTCTGGCGGATGTTTCACAACTGAAAGAGTCGGCTCTCGGCGCCTTCGGTTTGAATCTGGGGCTCGCGTTTCAGATGGCCGACGACCTGCTCGACTACACGGCCGACAGCGCCGTGCTGGGAAAGCAGGTCGGTGCGGACCTGCGCGAAGGCAAGCTCACCCTTCCGATCATCCACGCCCTGCAGAATGCCGGGGACGGAAACCGGGAACGCGTGCTGCGGATCGTTCGAAACAAAGATTTTTCACCGGCTGAATTCAAGACCCTGGTCGATCTCCTCAATGACTGCGGCAGTCTCGACTACACCCGCAGAATGGCGGCTGAACACATCCGGCAGGCCAAGCAGGCGCTGGCGGTTTTCGAACCGTGTCCGGCAAAGGAGCTGCTGCTCGATATCGCCGATTATGCCTTGGCCCGCAAAATCTAAAATTGTGATATAATCATCAGACTTGAGCGCTTTCCCGCCCGGGCGGGATTTTTGGTTTCCAGCTACAGTGTCATGGACTGGCTCCAATCGGTTGTATGACGCGCCTGTTGGGTCGAGTTATTTTTCACCCAAGGGGGGTGACGGCGGTCAATCCAAACAACAGGTATAAAGCTGTGGAAATTAGGATGGTATATCCCTTCAACCCTGAACCCCGAACCTTGAACCTTGAACCGATCATCAAGGGTGATGTGATGCCTGCCGAAAAAAGCCTGCTGAGAAGCACAACTCTCCTTTTGTTTGCCCTTGTAATGAGTCTGACCGCCATCCGGACTTCAGAAGCGATGTCATCGAAGACCTACGTCGTTATCGGCACCGAGCCTATCGCCGTGGAGAACACCATCACCGGCGCCAGAAATCAGGCGATTACCAACAGCCTGGTGACGGCCGTCGGACTGGCGGTGGCGGACAGCTTGCCGGTGGATGCCATGGTAAACCGCTACGAGAAGCTCAACCAGCAAATTTACGAAAATCCGGGCCATTTTGTCCAGGATTACAAGGTCTTGACGGAATCACAACAGGAAAACCGTTACCGCGTTATGGTTCAGGCAACCGTTTCCGGAGATCGGATACAAAGCGAATTGACCCAATCCGGTATTTTGCAGATCCAAAAACCGATGCCGTCTGTCCTTTACTTTATCTCAGAGCAGAGTCTCGAGAATCCATTTCCGCAATACTGGTGGGGACGGAACATGCCTTACGTCAACACGGCGGCAGAAGCAGCCATGACCGAAACGATGCGGGGAAAGGGCTTTCGGGTTGTTGAACACGGCCCCCAAGTTCAGTTGATGGTCGAGCAGACCTCTGCCGATACCCCGGAAATTGCCGTCGATGAAGCCGTCAAACTGGGCCTGGCGCTGCACGCCGATGTGGTCGTTGTCGGTCGGACCGTGGCTGAGAATGCCAATTACATGGGATCGGATTTGCGGTCTTACAGGGGCAGCATTATTGCCCGGGCCTATCTAACGAAGACCGGAAAAGAGATCGCATCGGTCGTCAAGACGACCGT
>JAQAZR010000269.1:0-10262 GCA_032127235.1 Deltaproteobacteria bacterium | reverse complement strand
ATGCATGGCCGTTATCAAAGGAGGCTTTAATGCTCGGATGGTTTGCTTTGCGGATTATCTCTGCCTGTATCTCCGGATGACTTTCCCAATGGTTTTCAAGAACAATGACAATGTTGCTCTTTGCAGCGTCATCGGCAAAAGAAAGCCAGAAATCAAGAAATCGATCGGCAAAATTGGCACGATAAGAGGGCTGGCGAATCAAGGGGTTGAAATTCGTGTGAGTTACATAAGTGCCGACGCCTATTCTTTTGGCAATATCTAAAGCCTGCCTGTGCCGTTTTTTACATACATTTATAATCGCTTTATCAAAGCTGACAACATTAAGCTCGAAATAAGGCCCGTGACATACACGCGGCGTTATCCCTTCAATTGACTTGATATGTTTTTCTATGAAATATTTTGGATCGCCATCGAGGTTCCACGGATAAGCGAGATCGGATAATTCTATTCCTATCTCCTCCTTTTTACAGTATTCTGAACTGTTTCGGAGTTCCTCGCCGACCGTGTTTATCGCTAACCGCATCTTAATTCTGTACCTTTTAAATTGTTGGGGACGAGTGCCCGGCGCATTGTTCTCTTTTTTGTTCGAGCGTCTTGCGGCAAATGACCAAGCCTTGGCATGCCTGGCATCGCGGGGAATGATTTTGATAGGAAATATGAAACCAAATTACGGGAGCCCCAGTAAAACTCACGTGCCGTCTTTGTCCAAACAGGTATTATAGCACTCGCGCAGCATTTTCTGACAGGCCTCTTTTCTGGGTGAAAACAGCAAGAAATCGGGGCGTATTTCGTTTTTCATGCAACTGGAATACTGAGTTCGACACTCGCGACCGCACTCCTGCGCACGGTTCGTCTGGTAATCGGGCATGGGCGGAACCGAGGTGGCACAGGAGGCTATAAAACACAGCGCCAATATGATCATAATTCTCAACATACCTATCTCCCTCTTTCGCAGTTCATTTGAGGCGACAACCGACCGGCATCATACTTTACGATTATCACAAAGTTAGATCAACATAATTACGCCTCCTGAACCATTGATCATCTCAGCAGCCGAGCAGGTGCACTGTTTGTTTCTCAACATCAAAAAAACGGGGCCTTCCCTAAAGGAATGCCCCGTTGTTATCTCGGGTTATCGACTAGTTGAAGCCATGGCAGCTGCAGCAGTCGAGGCTGGTGGTATGTCCCCCCGGCTGGGAGCTGATCGGGCCCGGGCCGCACAAATCGACCTGGGTCTGCCCGCCGCCGCCAGAGTCTCCCCCGTCTTCCTCGGGAGGCGCTTTGATGACGCCGAGCACGGTGGGTTCCACGGCCCGATGCGCCACGGCAACGTCCACACTCTTGCCGCTGCCATGGCAAAGGGCACAGGTCTCAAGCGCAGCCAAAGCGTCACTGCGGTTGGCATTGATAAAGGCGCCGTTGCCTTCCATGTGAGCTTGCACCGCCTCACCGTTGTGACAGGCGTAGCAGGCCGCCGCAGTGGGCGTGATGACGAAGTCGGTGAGGTTGGGCACGGTATCCCGGGCGTCTTGAACATCGGTTGTAGTTAGGTCTTGCCCATTGGCCACCCCCGTGGTCCGGTTGGTGGTCAACAGGGTGTCTTCATCCAGCGGGGGCGTAAAGGAAGGATTGGAAATATGGCAGGCCAGACAGTTGCTGGCGCTTTGCGGAAATACCACATCGCTAAAGTTATAGTAGTTTGATCGGGAACCGCCGCGGACAAATTCATAATCCGTGGTCCGCACTTCTCCGCCATGGATGCCGTGGACCATATCCTTGAAGTTGTTCGTGGCTTCGGGATAAGTCAGCGCATCGGGCAACAGACCGGCGCCGTCCGGTGGTGGATCGGTCAGGTTTCCACCGGGCGCCGCGATCGTACGGCCGCTGCTGCTCAGGTTGGGAACGTGGCAGAAGACGCAGATGTTCATGTTGAAGACCCGGTTCCCGCCGTGGCCTTCAAACCACTCGTGGCAACTGGCGCACTTGTTGTTGTCGACCACTTCACGCCGCTTGGCATCACCGCTGACGGCGATCACCGCCGAGGGCGTATGCAGCGAGTATGTCTCGCCATTCACATCCACCTGGTAATAGCCTTGCAGGCCCACAGCCCTCAGGGTTGCGTCGGCCGGAAATGCGCCGGCAGGAAACTGATCCACCGTGGTGGTTGCCGTGAACGTGCCGTCACCGTTGGCTACCAGATTGATGCCGTCACTTGTCAGGGAAACCGTTGGGGGTTGTGCGGCACTGAGTCCAAGGTTGTTGTACTCGGTCGGAGTGGCAATACCGTCCTGCGGCAGGGCATAGGCCAGTATGAAAGAAGGGCTCGATGTCAGATCCGCAGGCAGATTCAACAGGTCGAGCGGCACGCCGTCCCGCAGAATCTGGAACCTGATGACCGCCTGGTTGTTGGCGTCGACGGTGGTCGAGTTCAGCACATATACCATATTGGGCACCCCCGGGGGCAAATAGGGATTGTTGGGGGTGGAATTGGACGTCACATGCGCCGCCTCGATCTGGTCCGGCGTAAAACTGAGAACATTGGCGGGTGCCGGGTGGCAGGAAGAGCACGCCGCTTCGGAGGGCACGGTCTTCCAGTCGTCTCCGTCCGGGGTGGCCGGGTCGTCGCCGTTGTGGCACTTGCGGCAGTCCAAAATGTCCTGAGGATACAAGACGTCGGAGTAGTCATGCTCGGAGTTGTTGAATCCCCAGATGGTGTAATCAGCTGCGTCATGGATCTTGTGCACCATCACGTTAAAGTCCACCGTGTTGCCGCTGTTGGCATCCGCCGTGCCAGGATTGTGGCAGGTCACGCAGTAATCGACCGAAACGCGGTCGCCGCCGTGAAGCCCCAGTCTTTGGTGGCATTCACTGCAGGAGGCGTTGGAAACGATGCTGCGGGTGGCGGGAACGGCATTGGGATTGCCGGGAACGAAATCATAGGTGGCGTTGGAGACGTTGTCGCTCACCTGCATGGCAACGCGATGGGTCAGGGCCGGGTCGTAGGTCACGGCCACCGGATTTGTCACCGCCCTGAAATTGAACGAAAACGTGTAGCTGTAGGTCCCGTCGCCGTTGTCCGTGAACACGCCCCCGTCCGTGTCTGCGAATTCAGAGTTTGCCTGATAGGCAGTGGTCCCGTCGGGGGTGGTCCCGGGGTCGCCGGCTTCTTTGGTCTCGGTCCTATTGATGTAGCTCTGCCATGAACTTGGACTCGAGGCCGTTATGAGCTTGGCGACGGTAAACCGGATGTCGCCGCCTTCGACACCGGCAAGGGGCGCCCCGTCGTCGGTCAGCTCGAAATTGACCGTCATGGTGGCCGTGCTGCCGGTGTCGCTCACCTGAACGGCTCCGATCCGCGCCTGTTCCTCGCCTCCGCCTGCATCTTTCGACGTGGAGTTTCCACCGGAACAGCCATACAACGCCAGGGCAACGAGCAGAGCGAGCGTTCCGGCGATAAAGTATGAAAGCCTTTTGTACATGATACCCTCCTCAACGTTACATGCATATGGTTAAGCCAACCATAAAATCTCTATAAAGCCACAGCAGCACAGTATGGTGCGGCAGTCAGGCGGAAATTCGAGCCATGGAGGCTGACAGATCCATTATTTTTTGAGATAGACTTCCTCATAAATGACGATCGCCTTTTTCACGGTGAAAGTGGCCGCCCGTGATGAGATGGTCGCACCGCTGATGGCGATGATGTCTTTGCCCACTGTCAACGGCGACTTGCTGGTCTTGCTGCGGTACTGATTCATAAACGAGCTGCGCGCTATGGGCTGACCCCGTTGCTCCTGGTAGCTCATCACCTTCACGTTCTTGACGACGGCGTCGGTCGTCATGGCGGTAATGATTTCGACCGGGCCCCATTTGCCGGGCTCGACGTCGATGATCGCAACGCCTTTGCGTTCTCCATCTTTTTTTGCGAAATAGAAGTCGACTGTGGTATTGCTTTCCACCGGCGCTGATTCAGATCCTTCTTGAGTATAGATCAGGCTGCCGCCCAATCGCTCCTTGATTTTTTCGAGAGTTGCGCCGGTCAACTCCTTGGTTTCCTTTTCGATCTCCGCGTCCGAAAAGAAAACTTCCTTCAAGGCCTCTTCTTGAGTGAGCAGGGTAATTGCAAACAGATCTGCCGTTAGTGCAAACATGAACATGAGAAAAGAAAGAAGTGCAACATTCCGCTTGACCATCGTCATTCTCCTTTATCCGTGAAGTCAGTCAATCGCTTTAAGTGCATGCGCCAGTCCGGAAGAATAGATTACCTTTCCCGAGGTGGTGACCATGAGGGCTTCCATCCCGGGAATTCTTTCAACGAGATCGAGACCCTTCTCCGGCCCCAAGACAAAAATGGCGGTATTCCAGGCATCGGCTACCATGGGATCCGGGTGAACCAGGGTGGTTCCGCTCAAACCTGCGGCAGGATAGCCGGTTTTGGGGTCAAAAATGTGGTGATAGCGTTTGCCATCGCGCATAAAGAACCGTTCGTAATCACCGGAGCCCATAACGGCCAAATCCTGAATCTCCAGATATCCCAAAATCTCATCCCCGCGCGGCTTTCGGATGCCGACCTTCCACAGCTCACCGGCCTTTTTACCCAGGGCGTAGACGTCGCCGCCGGCATCGATCAGGGCCGAGGTTACACCCTGGTCTCTGAGAACCTTTGCGGCCTGGCCGACGGCGTACCCTTTGGCGATGGCACCCAAATCGATTCTGACATCTGCCCTCTTCTTATGTAGTTCAGTGTCCGACAAAACGAGGTTGGAATAACCGACTTGTTTCAGACAATTCTGGATTTCCTCCGGCCCTGGAAGTCGCGGAGAATCACCGTAGAACCTCCAGAGTTCGATCAGAGGTTCGACGGTAATGTCAAAGGCGCCGTCGGTATCCTTGGCGATCTGCAGTGCCAGCGTCACAACGTCGAGGATTTCACGGTCGGTGATGGGAACGTTCTGGACGTTGAAGGCATACACCGGACTTTCGGGGTTGCGCGAGTTGAATTTGGCATCCACCGCCTGCATGCGATCCATAGCGGCATTGATTGCCGGCAGAGTTTTGGCCTTGGACCCGATGGCGTAGACCGTCACATACGTATCCATCATGAAGCGGATCTGCTTTTCCAGATGGAACCGGTAGAGATTGTATTGCCGAGTTGCAAACAGTCCCGCCAGGATTACCGCAAACAGGACAATCCCAAAGCCCAGCCATTTGAGCGGTCGCTTTTTTTTCACCCGGAAAACCTCGGTCGTGAAGGTCGATATCTGTGATGACGCATTGGACTGCATGGTTATATCATTGCTATTGGCATTTAACTATCAGCCGGCCGTCGAACAGGCCGTAAAGTTTAGAAGGTCGTCCGCCATCCGAGGGTATAGCGCCAGTATTTCAGTTTTTCAAAGCCCCCCTGCTGTTTGGCATCGACCCATTCGATCTGGGGTATAATGGTGGAACCTTCGCTGATCCAAAAATTGACGGCCGCACACCAGGTCTTATAATTGTCGGTCAGCAGCCTGTCGATTCCCGGCGACCAGAGGTCCACGTCGCTGTACTTGACTAAGAACCGCCATTGGGGGTTGAGCGTATACATGCCCTGGATGTACCAGCCCTTGTCTTCCCCGTCTTCCGTTCCTCCGCCGATAAGCGGCAAGTCCTCACGCCAGCGATACATATACTCACCCCTCAAATTAAAACTCGAATAAGTGATTTCCGTACCGGCCGCCCACTGGTAGGCGTCTTTTTTACCATCGTCGTCCCATCGTCCGTAGCCGGCGGATCCCAGCAATCGGACGCGACTCCCAAAAGCATAAAACTCCGGCGTGGTGTGGAACATAAAGTTCTTAGCCGAGTTATTGTCGACATAACGGCTGTCCTGGTTGACGCCGCGACTCTCACCGTTGAGGAAGGGGTAGAGATAGATGGGCAAGGAAAAAGATTCGAAATCGAAATTCCGGTAGAGTTCGATCCCGACGGACTTCCAGCTCTCCAATGTCAGCAGGCCTTGATTTCCATGATATTGCTCGTGCCACCAAACCTTTGTTCCATACTCTTCGCTGAACAGCGGATAGAACGCGCCGGCCCGCATGTCGACCTGCCACGGCAGGCGCAGAGTCATATAGGCTTCATCCAGATAGACATTTACACTTGCCGATCCGGAACGCGTTATATCGCTGCCCAGAGATGGCGTGGCGGCGGCTTCGATTTGAATTTGCGGCGCGACCGTGATCTGCATCCAGTCTGTGAGGTTTTTGCTGAAATACAGCCACAAATCGCTAACACCGGCGGAAAAAGAATTGTGCTGGTCGTCGCCGTTCACTTTACCTATGGATTGGTCTGCCAGATAAAACTTGAAATGGCCGCCAATGTTGACCTTTTTGTTCAGTTGTTCGGTAACAACCTCGTAAGCAGACGGCTTTTTTTCAATCTTTTCGACCGATTTGGCCTGGGCTTCCTGTTTTTTTTGTAGTTCATCGACTTTTTGCTGGAGTACCTCGAGCTGTTTTTTGAGATCCGAGAGTTCGTCGGGCAAGGCGAGGTTGATGCTCATGAGCAAGAAAACAAAAGCACTTAATACTGCAACCGAATACTTCATCTGTTTTCCCTCCCTTTCCGGCAAAAAAACATTGTCTACTGAAACGAGCTGGCAATTTCTTCACCTACGATTTCAATCGGTCAGGTCATCACCTTTTGGGGACGACATCCATCGGTTCTCTATTCTCGGATCTGCACGCCTGCTGCCAGAACCCTTCGGTCGAACCGGTCTCCAGGTAAAGCTTGGCGATCAAGTTGCTCAAAAGCGGAAGCAGGTTTTTCAAGTTTCCGGCTCGGCACAAATTGGCCTTGCGAATCGCTTCACGTGCGGTTTCCCACAGGTAGGGGACTGCATTCCACGACAGGGAGAGGACCTGCGCGAATCTTTGGTCGTCGACGCCAAGCCGGCGCAGGGGTGACAGAAGCCGGGCCAGCCCGCGTGTCATGTTTTTCGGGGACGTGGTCCTGAGCAAAATCGAGCTGGCGATAATCAGGAACACAATCCGTGCGGCAAACAGGCTGCCGGCGGCCATGCCCTCGGATGTGATTTTCAAGGATGCGATGCTTACCAATGTGTGGCTGCCGGAGTTGAAAAAAACCGGGAAAAAGAAGGCCACCGCAATCAGCGACGTGTATTGTCTGACCCTTGCCCAAAGAAAGGTGAGGGGTGTGCGGGAGGTGACGGCTGCCAGCAGCAGGCAGGCAGCCAGTGTCAGGTTGAGTCGTAAATCATCGAAGATGAGAACAAGCAAGGCTATGGAAAATATACCCAGAATTTTTATCTCGGGCTTTGTGCGGTGAAGCAGTGAGTTTCCGGCCTGGTAGTGTTTCTGGGCCGGAACTTGCAGGGGTGTCGATTTGTTTTCGGAGGGTTCAGGCGCCGAAGCTTTTGCCAGTTGGCGGCAGACACCTCCGGCCACGATTCCGACCACCCAACCGGTGGCCAGGGCACCAATGCTCAGCCAGGGAAAAAACACGAAAATGCCGCTGTGTTTTACGAGCAGGAAGTAGGCTAAAACCAGCTGAACCATGTTGTGGCAGAATGCGCCCACAATGCTGATGCCGATGATGCTGAACCGAAAGCGAGCGTTAAGGCCCGACAACCAGTAAAACAGGCCCATAATCAAAGTGCTGGCGATGGCTGCCGAAAAGCTCAGAATGAAGCCCGGCGACATAAACGTACCGATGATCAGCGAGCTTAAGATGGTCCGGATGAGGGCGACTTCCAGGGCGTGGCGAAAACCTAACAACACCAGGGTCGTCAAGGTGACCATGTTGGCAAGGCCCAGCCGCAAGCCTGGAATCGGATGGGGGATCATCGACTCGGAAATCTGCAAAATACAGGCAAGCGCAACCAGCAGTGCGATCTGATAAATCTTGTGATCTTTCGGGTATACTTGCATCATTGATATCATTTGATAAAACTTGTTTTAAAAAACAACTGCGTCGATTACGGTGTTTTTCGCCGAGCCGATTTCGATCACGGTTTTATATGGAACGCAGGTGATGGCCTCACCGGAATGAGCGATCCAGCCGACCCGCACACAAACCTGATGAGGACATTCGGACCTGGCAACTCTGATTTTGCCGTCTTTGATTTCGATGAACATTTTCCCATCGTAGAGAGACTTTTGCTGATCTTCCTTCAGCGAGAGACGTGTGACCAACTTACCGTCCTGATAGATAGAAGCTTCAATCGGCTTAGATGAACCCCGCGAACCAAGCGCCGCGTGCACAATCAGCGCAAGTGACAAGCTCAGTATCAAGACAATGACGATCGCATCCGGCACCGTCAGACGCTGTAAATCAATCCTGTTTTTCGCGACGTCTCTATCCACAGAGCAAAACCTCATGAGGCTGTATTGGCCACATTTCGACCTACCATGTGATGTAAGGGCTGTTGAGGAGCCCTCCGACGAGTAGAAATACGCCGCATGCCAGCGCCAGGTAGCCGACAACGTAATAGACGGCCCGACGGGCCACACCGGTCTCTGGAACCAGCTTCCGATCCAATTCGCCGGTTTGCTCCAATCTGGACAACCACGCCGGTCGTTCGTGACGGGTGGCCTCCAGGTCCGCACTTCCCTCGAACATGGTCCGATCCATGGGAAAATTGTGGCGACGCAAATGGCCAATAAAAAAGTGAATGATAAACACGTGACCCATGGCCAGCAGGGCCTCGATTCGATGGATCCAAAAAGCGAGGTTCAAAAACCATCCAGGCATCACCTGGGTGGCGGACAGTGGGTATGCCATAACCAGACCGGTGATCCCCAGCACCGGGATGCCCCAGAACACCGCCCAGTAATCAAACTTTTCCCAGTAGCCCCAGCGCTCGAACTGCGGCGCTTGTGAGATTCCGAAGAACCAGCCGACATGTTGCAGAAAATCCTTGGCATCTTTGGGCCGAAGCATCAGCGAGTCCGGCGAGAAAAGGCTCTCGGGAAATCGCTTCCAGTTGATTTTGAAGAGCAAATAGATCCCGTGCAGTCCAAAACCGCACAACATTAAGATTCCCACATAGATGTGAATGGTGCGGCAGGTTTCGTACCCACCGAACACCCACGCAATGGTTTTGCCCCAGGAGGTCTCGATGAACATGCGCGCCAGTCCGGTAGCTCCCTGGATCAGAAAGGTCACGATCAGCAGCAGGTGAAACAGCTGTTGAATCGGTGTGAATCGCCTAATTCGAGTTCTGTTCGCCACGCTCGTTGCCATCTTTCTTCTTTTTCTTTTTGGACATCAGAAATTCGCGAATTCCCCACAGGGCCGTGTGCGGCAGGAAGACCAGAAACGTTCCTCCGGCGAGCACAACCATGACCCAGAAGACATAGAAAAGGACTGGAAAGGTTTTGAGGGTGCTGACCTGTGTCGGGTTCGGCGGGTGGACCACATAACTCGCAAAAGAGGCACTGGAACCTTCATGACATTTTGCGCACACATAAGCATGGCGGCGGACGGGATTCATTGGTGAGTAGTAGTATTCAATACCGGCAATCGGTTCCCCGCCGTGGCACTGCCGGCATGTAAGCCTGGCTCGGACCGTGTGGATGTCTTTGGTCTGTTCGATGTGGCAGTATTCGCAACGCAGGACGTTGTAAAATTTGATGCCCCGGTGAGAGTCCGCCAGCCTGGTCCTTGTGCGAACTTGAGCGGCTGACGGGCTGTAGGCAAAAACACCCGGTCCGACCCCCGGTACGGCGATGATGGGTTTTGTCTTTCGCGGCAAGACTTCATACTGTTCATAAAAACCGGTGCTTGCCTCGCGGTCTTTATACCGCAGGAAAGCGGAAGCCACCTCTTCCTGCGCATGGGTCGCACCCGGCACAAGCAGGAACTGCGCCATCAGCAGCCCACTCAGGCCATATAAGAGATGTCCTATGCTATTTCCGAGTCTCATATACCAAGTCCGCCGAATGTCGTTGATGCGGTTAAAAACCCTACCAGTCCAGTTCCTCCATCGAGCCGGGGAAAGCTCTCTCCTGGAGCTTTTTCGGGTCCTCATTCTTGTGTTTGTGGCAAGCCTGGCAAGAGTTGGGCAGTTCCGGATTTTTCAAGGTATCCTTGGGCAGCACACAGATGAACGCATGGCTGTGGACGGCTCCGGACTCTGCGCTGGTTGCGATCTTGGGCATGTGGCAGCCGACGCAGTTGGCAAAGGAGTGAATCGCGTGAGCCGCCGTCTTATTCAGCTGAATATGGCATTCGAAACACTGCTGGGAGCCGGCACCCACCGT
>JAQAZR010000268.1:0-7052 GCA_032127235.1 Deltaproteobacteria bacterium | reverse complement strand
GCCGAGGGTCAACTCGATCTGCGGGTTTCCTTCTACGTCACGGTTCACGGTGAAAAAATTGTCTTGCGTCTTCTCAACCGCCAGGGGGAACTGCTGAGTCTCAAGCAGATCGGTATGGCCCCCCGGACCCTTGAACGCTTCATCGAACAGGGGTTGGAACTGCCCAGCGGCGTGCTCCTGGTTACCGGGCCAACAGGATCGGGAAAAACGTCAACTATTTATAGCTGCATCAACCAGATCAACTCGCCTCAGATCAGCATCATCACCGCCGAGGAGCCGGTCGAGGCTCTCATCGACGGGATCGCCCAGTGCTCGATCAATCCCAAGATCAATCTGACTTTCGAGGAATCCCTGCGACACGTCGTACGGCAGGATCCGGATGTGATTGTGATCGGTGAGATCCGCGACACCTTTTCGGCCAAAATTGCGGTCCAGGCGGCCCTGACCGGTCACAAGGTCCTGACCACGTTTCACACCGAGGACAGTGTCGGCGGGCTTCTGCGCCTGCTCAACATGGGTCTCGAGGCCTTTATGATTTCCTCGACCGTTGTTTGCGTGCTGGCTCAGCGCCTGTTGCGCAAGGTGTGCCCGGAATGCCGCGTTCGCTTCACGCCCACTGCGGTCGATATCCGGCGCCTGGGCTATCAGTCCCTCGATCTGACGGGCGTTCATTTTTACGCCGGCAAGGGATGTCCCCATTGCCGTCACACCGGTTACAAGGGTCGTACGGGAGTGCACGAACTGTTGATACCCGACGAAGCCGTGCGCAGCGCCATCCTGGAACAGCGGACCAGCCAGGAGGTCCGGCATCTGAGCATCGAGTCGACGGGTCTGGTAACCCTCTTCGAAGACGGACTGGTCAAGGCGGCTGCCGGCATTGTGTCTCTCGAGGAAGTCTTCCGTTGCCTTCCGCGGCTTCAGAAACCGCGGCACTTGAAAGATCTTCAACGCATGGTAGGGATGTAATCATGTCAACCGAATTGTCATTTCTGGAAATCGTGCAGCAGCATCTGGAGTCGAACGACACCTGTCTGCCCCCTTTCAACGCCACTGCCCAGCGCATCCAGCAGGAAATCATGAAAGAAGACCCGGATATCCAACTGATAGAGCAGTTGATCGTCCGGGACCAGGCCATCACGGGCCAGGTGCTGCGAGTGGCCAACTCTTCTTTTTACAAGGGGCTCGTCAAGGCGACGACCGTTCGCAATGCCGTCTTACGCCTGGGGATCAACGAGGTGTCGAACATGGTGACCTTGGTCACCCAGGAGAAAAATTTTCATTCCAAGGATCCGCAGATCAACGGCATCATGCGCACGCTGTGGCGCCACTCCGTCGGTTGTGCCGTCGGGGCGCACTGGCTGGCCAAGAAGAGTGGCTATCAATCACTGGCTCACGAGGTCTTCTTCGCCGGCCTGCTGCACGATATCGGCAAACTTTTCATCCTGGCCGTGGTCGAAAACATCCGGCGCAACGGAGCGAGCAGCCAGCAGCCCTCGAACGCTCTGCTGGACGAGGTCACGCGCAGCATGCACAGCGACTACGGCTTTGCCTTGCTGAACAACTGGAATCTGCCGAGCCGATACTGCGGTGTTGCCCGTGATCACCATAAAGAGGATTTCGATCCGAAGGACTTTTTGCTGCTGATCGTGCGGATGGCAAATCACGGTTGCAACAAGGTGGGGATCGGGGCCGACGCGGATCCTTCCCTGGTGCTGCCGGCGCTGCCGGAGGCAAAGGTGCTGGGCCTGTCCGATGTGGATCTGGCGCAGTTTGAAATCCAGCTCGAGGATTTACCGCTGTGTTGATATCAAGATAGCGGGAGAGATCCCAGTGTCGTGTCATTTTTGACGTGTCTAAACGATTTCTTCGATGACCATCTGGGCGGATTTCCCGCCGTTCCAGCGGTTCCACTGAAGGTGGAAGGCGATTTTTTTCAGGCGTTCCGGCAGGGCTTGGCTGGGATCGATGTTGAACTGAATGGCGGGGAAAGACCGGCCGGTTCCCGATTGCATCAGGCGCATGCGCCGATGCCGGTCTCCTACAATTTGGCTGCGCATGACCTGAACATCGCCGGCCATAAACAGCGGTTGGCTGTTGCCACTGCCAAACGGCTGCAGGGCATCGATGTCGTCGATCAACTGGTCGGTGATTTGTTCGAAATCAAGGACGCAGTCGATGCGAATTTCCGGCGCCGGATCGATGTCGACGCTCGCGGTCGCGGCTGTCTGTTCGAATGCGGCTTTGAAAGCGGAAATATTGTCGGTTCTGATACCCAGGCCGGCGGCCATACCGTGGCCGCCGAAATTTTCGAGCTTATCGGCGCAGGCCGTCAATCCCCGATAAAGATTGAATCCGAGGATACTGCGGGCCGACCCCTTGCCGATACCCTCGCGGGTCGATATCAGGACCACCGGCCGGTAATGGCGTTCCACCAGTCTCGACGCCACAATTCCGAGCACGCCTTCATGCCAGCCTTCATGCGACAAAACCAGTGCCCGGCGGTTGAGTTCCTGGGGGTGATCCTTCAGGTATTGCCTGATTTGCTGTAAGATTTGCCGTTCGGTGTCCTTGCGCCGATTGTTCAGTTCATCGAGGGAATCCGCGATGCCCTTGGCCGTTGCGCGGTTTTCCGTCAGCAGCAGCCGGGCGGCCAGAAGGGCGTGATCCATTCGACCGGCGGCATTCAGGCGCGGTACGATCTTAAAGGCGAGGTCTTCGGCGTCCACATCTCGGCAAGACATACGGCAGTTGTTCAGGATGCCGATGACCCCGGTGCGGGACCTTCCTGAGCGAATCACCTCTATGCCGGCCGTAACGAAAATTCGGTTTTCATCCACCAGTGGCACGGCATCGGCGATCGTGCCCAGGGCGACGAGATCACACAGGGCCTTAAGATTCGGCTCGGACCGTGTATGCCAGACACCCCTTTCTCTGAGATGTTTGCGCAGACAGATCAGCAGGGCCATGGCAACCCCGACCCCGGCAAGGAGCTCGAAACCGGCCGTGCAGTCCGGCCGCTTGGGGTTGACCACCGCGACCGCAGACGGCAGTGTATCGGACACGCGATGATGGTCGGTGACGACGACGTCGATCCCGGCGGCGTTTGCCCGTTGGACAGCCGCGTGACTGCCGGATCCGCAATCGGCGGTAACGATAAGATCGATCCCGGCCGGCACTGCCACCTTGTCGATATGATCGGCTTTGAGGCTGTAACCTTCCTCTATGCGATGGGGAATGTAATAGGACACATTCGCTCCGGCTTTCAGTAAAAAATCGTAAAGAATCGCCGCGGCCGTGACGCCGTCGACGTCATAATCGCCAAATATCATTATTTTTTCCTGCTTTTCGATGGCACGCGTCACCCGCTCGACCGCCGCCTGCATGTCTTTCAAACCACAAGGCGGACGCAGGTGCTCCATAGACGGTCGCAGAAATTTCGATGCTTCGTCGGGAGTCTGCAGGTTGCGGTTAACCAGAATGGCGGCGATGATCGGAGAGCATTGCAAGCGGCCGCACAGCTCTCGTATGCGGGAGGGATCGGGTTGCAGGATGCGCCAGTGTTTTTCCATCGTTGCCGTATATAGTCCATTGAGGCCGTCCGAACAAGACCATATTTATTATTGCAATGGTGCGTGATATGGTTATACTCAGTCAATATGCGGGTAAGCACCAATAGATGCACTGCGGCCGGTATCGATAAACGGATCATTCATACCGCAAGGGGCTGAAGTGCTGAGGACCCCGACGGTATCGCCAATGGAATGTCTGACGCAATATTACCGGGTGGATCGTCGTGAGATCGCCTATATTAAATTTGTCATCGAGTCTTACGACGGGGTAGGGTTGCTGTCGACGATCGAGCCGCAGTCGGGCCTGATTGCTCTTCGTATTCCTCCCGGCTGCGAGGAGGTGATCGGTGACATCATCTCAGATCTCAAAAAGACGATTTTGATCGAACCCGCTGCGCAGCCTTCCTGAGTTTCAGCAAGAACAGCAACTGTCTCACGACCAGATGCGAAGACAGTTGGCTGTTTTTGACTTCGCCGTCGAATCCACCGTTTCGACAATCAGTTGCACGAGAGGAGACAGAGCCCCCGACACAATGCCGGCGTGCCGACTGTCGCGTGTTTCAGGTCATGAAAGTGAAAAATCTTTACATACAAACCATCGGCTGTCAGATGAACGTCTATGACTCCGAGAAGATTGCATCGGCCCTGGTCTCTTTGAACTATCGTAAAACTGTCGATATCGGCGCGGCCGACCTCATTATCGTCAATACCTGCGCCATCCGGGAAAAGGCCGAACAAAAAGTCTTCAGTTTCCTCGGACGACTGAGTCGCCTTAAAAAAAACCGGCCGAATTTGCTCATCGGGGTCGGCGGTTGTGTCGCTCAGCAACAGGGAGAAAAAATTTTGGAGCGGGCACCCTTCGTCGACCTGGTTTTCGGCACTCACGCCATTGCCCGCCTGCCACGCTTGGTCAAAGGTGCCGAAAAGCATGCGGGCCGAGTGGTGGATGTCGAAACGGCGGCCGCTGTCGAGCCGTTCGCTGAACCGCCCGAATTGCCCATAACAGACCAGGTAAGCCGCTTTGTGACCATTATGCAGGGGTGTGACAACTACTGTACGTATTGCGTGGTTCCTTATGTTCGCGGTCGGGAAGCCAGCCGTCGACCCGAGGACATCATCGCGGAAATCGAAAGACTCGCGGCAGCGGGGGTGCGCGAAGTGACCCTGCTGGGTCAGAATGTCAACAGTTACGGTGAAAAAGAAGGTCTTTGCCGCTTTCCCGAACTGCTCGCTCGCGCCAATGCGGTCGATGGACTGCTGCGGATCCGTTTCACCACATCGCACCCCAAAGACCTGTCTACGGCCTTGTGCCGGGCATTTCGAGACTTGCCGAAACTTTGCCGGCATATCCATCTGCCGGTGCAGTCCGGTTCGAATCCGGTTCTCAAGCGGATGAATCGCCGCTACACGCGTGAGAACTACCTGAAAAAAGTAGCCGAATTGCGGAAATATTGTCCGCAAATTGCGATCTCGTCCGATTTTATCGTGGGGTTTCCCGGCGAGGAGCCGGCCGATTTCGAACAGACCCTCGACTTGATCCGAACGGTCGAATTCGACAGCCTGTTTGCCTTCAAATATTCGGACCGTCCCGAAGCACCGGCCAGCCGCTTCAACGACAAGGTCCCTGAACGAGAGCAAAACATCCGATTGCAGAGACTCCTGGAGGAACAGGACCGGATCACGCTTTTTAAACACCGGTCCCTGTTGGGTTCGATTCAGGAAGTGCTGGTCGAAGGGGTAAACAGAAGACACTCCCCATCTGACGGTGATGCCGGAAAACCGGCGGTTGGCTCATCACAGTGGACCGGCCGGACTTCTGCCAACAAAATCGTCAACTTTGAGCAGGACGCTCTCCCCGCGCCGATGCGCGAAAATCTAAAGGGCAGACTGGTTCGAGTGAAAATCGAAAAAGCGCATGCGCATTCCCTCTGGGGGATCCCGCTGAGCGCCGCTTCCGTGCCGTCTGCCGTGAAAGGAGAAAAGAGTTATGCTGCATAAGGTAAGCATAGCCGGTCTGACCATGGACCCGACATCCAACACGCCGATCATCATCCTGAAGTCGGAAGAAACCGACCAGGCGGTTCCGATTTGGATCGGCCTGCTCGAAGCCACCTCAATCGCATCGGCCCTCCAAAACGTCAAGTTCGACCGTCCGATGACCCACGACCTTTTCAAAAACTTCACCGATCGCCTCCATATCGCCATATCCAAGGTGGAGGTTTGCGATCTGCGCGACAGCACCTTCTTCGCCAGAATTTATTTCGAGTCGCAGGACGGCGGTTTTGACATGGATGCCCGTCCAAGCGACGCCATCGCCTTGGCACTGCGGTTCAATGCTCCTATCTATGTGGATGATAAAGTCATGGAGAAGTCCAAGATCAACCAGGAGGAAGTCGAAGTCCTCGATGAGAGCGAAGAAGGGAAAAAGTGGGCCGAGTACCTGGAGAATCTGTCTCCGGAAGATTTCGGTAAATACAAGGTTTAAAGGAATCACCCTGTATTTCTGGCTACCGACATCGGAAACTAGAGGCTTTAAGACAGCGGTTTTGGCAAGGTCAGAGGGAGGAGGCTGTATGTGTAGATACGCCGATGACCGATAACGCCGTCCAAAACCGATGTCATAAAGCCTCTAAACGAAAACCAACCTCATGGGTTCAGTGCAACGGGTATCCGTCCATGGCGGCCACAGCGGCGAATTCTGCTGCCATGCCGCCGATTCGCTGGAAGAGATTGTTGTCGCCTATCTCGAACGGGGCTTCGACTGGGTCGGCATCACCGAGCATATCCCGCCGGTTGACGACCGGTTTCGCTACCCCGAGGAAATCGAGGCCGGCTTAAATGCCCGGCAACTCTATGGCCGGTTCGAGCGCTACATCGCTACCTGTCGACGTCTCCAGCAAAAGTACGTTCAGAGCATTCAACTCTATGTCGGTTTCGAAACCGAAGCCTGCAGCGGATCGATAGCGTTTATCCGCGACCTTGCCCGTCTTTTTGAACCCGATTACATCGTGGGCTCGGTGCATCACGTCGACGATATCGGATTTGACTATTCAGCCGATTGGTACGCCAGGGCCGTTGCCGCGGCCGGCAGCCTCGAAGCACTCTACTGCCGGTATTTCGATGCGCAGTATCAATTCCTTTCAGCCGTGCGCCCGCAGGTCGTCGGCCACTTCGACCTGATCCGGATCTTTGACCCGTCCTACGCGGCGACCTTCGCTTTGCCTTCCGTTCAATACCGGGTGCGTCGCAATCTGGAACTCGTGCACTCCCTGGACATAATCATGGATGTGAATGTTCGCGCCATCACCAAGGGAGCTGCCGAACCGTATCCGACGAAATCGATTCTGCGGCAGGCCATCGAAATCGGGATACCGGTGGTGCCCGGGGACGACTCCCACGGCGTCGATACGGTCGGACTGAACATTGACAGAGCCTTTGAGGCCTTGCGGGACCTCGGTGCCGACATGAACTGGCACAGACCCG
>JAQAZR010000267.1:0-6088 GCA_032127235.1 Deltaproteobacteria bacterium | reverse complement strand
GGGATGTTCAGGCGCTGTACACCCAAAAGAAAGGGGTGGAGCCCGAAGGCGCGGATGAATTGGGTAGGGGGAAACTTAAACATCGTCCCCGGGCAACGACGGGCCCCAGCCTGAAGATGAAAACAGCCTGCGGCAAACTCTATGTCAATCCACATTTTGACCCAGACGGTGTTGTAGAAGTCTTCCTCCGGACCGTCGGCGGCGGCTGCGCTGCCAACACCAAGGCGCTCGGCATCCTGATGTCTTACTGCCTTCGGGCGGGTGTGCCGCCTGAAAAGATAATTAATTCCATGAAATCGATTCATTGCCCGGCATGTACCAAGGCCATATCTTCAGGTAAAGATGTGGAGGTCAACAGCTGTGCGGCCGGCATGGGAATGGGGCTTGAAGTCGCTTTAGAGCATGCGGACGTGTATCGGGAAGTGGCAAAACAGATTCAAGATGCTGACAGTTATTTTAACGAAATTAATGTACCCAAAGATAAGAATACCATCTGCCCGGATTGCGGCGCGACCGTTCACCGAGCCGAAGGGTGTCTGGTATGCTCCAACATGGAGTGCGGGTGGACCCGATGTTAATCTAAACTCTATATGGAGTTAGATGTCTGGGCCTATACTTGATTTGACAGGAATAGGGGTGAGTTGGGACTTTACTTGATAGCGAAAAGAGATTTCAGTTTGCTCAGCCGCTATAGTTTGGTGATACGGTATTATGTTATCACAAAAAAATCAGGCACCTGATAGTTGGATCTTATTGCAGGTATCACCAGGGCTATTCGAAAATTATATGTTGGAGTAAGCACAAGAAATAAAATAGCTCCGATCCGTGTAATCTCCATTACGGATCACAAAGATGGTTCTTTTCAAATATATCTTTGGACCACAAGATATTTTCGCATGGTCGGGGTTTTGCTCTATGGCAGAAAAGCGTAACAACAAAAAGTCGACAGCGGTCAAAAAACGGCATGGAATTGAAGGTGTTTGAGACGGAATGAATTTACGTTTTGATTAGAGAAATAGGCGGGGTATGCCGCAAACGGATCTGCTTGTCTCTTTCCTAACCTCAATCCAGATCGGCAACAAACTGCTGAAAGTCGGGATTGTTGCGCAGCAACTCGCGACCGGCTGTTATCAACCTGTCCACCTGTTCATCGCTTAAGGCAAAGCTGGTAGGAATTCTGTTAAAAAAAACTCGCCTCTCGGGCTGCTGTATATCTCTAAAACTGATCTGGATAAAATATGGCGTAACAGGTCTTTCCGGTATCGAGAGCTCCTTTGCCCAGCGGGTTATGCTCTCTTTCATCAGCTTCAGGGTTGCATTGTTGTAACGGTGCAGTTGGATATCGGTTATGGACTTGATGGTTTCCGATAGGGAGGGCTGCTTGTTGCTTGCATCCATTTCCGGGGCCGGATTAATGGATGCGTTTATGGAGATGACAGCAAACCGGCGAGGCTGCTGCCGATTCACTTTTTTCAGAAAAACCTTCGCGCCGCCGGAGATCTCGATCACCTCATAGAGCGCGCGCAGGCCTAAATTGTCGGTGATGCCCCCATCCACAAAGTGGGCATATTGGCGCTTATCTTCTATGAAATAACTATGCAGACCGTCGACCACCTGGACCAGCTCCGGGTCGCCCGCTGCAAGCTTCTCGACTGCAACCAGCCAATCGGGTTTTGTTTTCTTGCACTCCTGGTAGTTCTCGATCACCACGGGGTCGAAAAGCACAGGCACCGCGGAAGAAGCGGTCACCGCCCGCGCCACCGGATACGAAGACAGATCGGAGCAGAGAAGGTTGAAATACTCCTGGACGAAGGAAAAGCGGACTCCATAGCCAAGATCCGATGCGTTAATGAGAATCAAGGGGCCGCCCTTTCGTTTCATATCCTCGAATGTAGCTCCGTGGAATAAGTTTTTCTCGTAATAACGGACGGCAATCTCGGAGCGGCCGGTCTCTTTAAACCACTGAAACGGATTCAATACACCCCTTATCAGTGCTCCCTCAACATCACGCTTTAGGAAAACCTTCTCGAAATCATCAAAAATTTGATCGCCGTAAAGACCGTAATAGGCTGACGTGAAGCTTCCTCCAGAAACGGAGCTGATGGTATCGACCTCATCCAGCAGCCGCTTGGACCGGCCCTCGATCACGACACCGGTGTCGCGAAGTTCTTTGAGCACGCCGTAAGCAAAAGCGGCGGCCCGGGTACCACCGCCGGAGAAAGCGAGCATAAGCCCGATATCATTGCTTCGCTGGTTATTGCCGGAGGAACGGATCGAATAACTTTCAGCATCTCCGGCGACATTCTGCGGCGCATTGTTGATCACACCATAGGATGCGCAGCCGGAGATCAGCAAGATCGAAAAACCAAACGCTATAAGTTTCATGATAAGAAGATGATTTTTCAAAATGAAGGTCTTCTCCAGGTTGGTTGTAGAAAGCCCGGTAAGTTTTCAGCGTAACGTATCGCAGGTCGTGAATAAATCACAAAATTAGAAATTCTATATCGGCATTAGCTATAGCCATACATATTGAAGTGTCAACTCTACAGAGACAACAAAACTTGGATAGCAATAACGGGTTTTATTGTCAACTATGATATCTGTCGAAAATGTGACAAATGTGCTTTTCATCGTGATTTCCTTTTTGGCCGCTCAGTGAAATTAATACGGGACAACCCGCGCATCGTCCAGCTCCGGAGGGTCCGAAGAGGTTGTCTTTCCGGACGACCCTATCGCTCCCAAGGGGCTTCAATGGCCTCCAGATGCCCCGCTTTCAACTTTAGATACATGGTTTTAGCGATCGAAGGCGGCGAGGCCATGGGCTCGTCCGGACGACGGTCGGCGTAATCGGCGACGATGATATTGTTTCGAATCTGAATCGTCCGGGGAGCAATTCGATCCCCTAAAAAAACGCCATTCGTCCCCTGGTAAATACCGTTTTTAGCGATCGCCGCGGCAACGTAATAAAAGGACCCACTGGCACCGGGGTCATTCATGAGGAACAGCGCGGCATCCTCGCGACCGTCGCCGTCCAAATCGCCGCAAACCGGTTCCCCGAAAACCACCGTGGTGATTTTCGCAGCCGATCCGGGTGCGGCTTGGACTTCGGATCGGCCGCCGATGAGGCGAACTTCCTGCTTTTCAATCGTGTAGGTTGCATTAAGAACGCCGTCAAAACTGCTGTCCGACGGTCCTGCCTGAGCGGGTAAAACAAGCAAGGCAACAACAGCGAAAATAAACAACAGGCGATGGATGATTTTCATGACGTCAACGTTCTCTCCGTCTTTCCGGAATTGCTATGGAGCCGGCCGAAACTTCATGGTGCCGCTGTCGAACGGAAGCTCCAAGTAGAGATTGCCGTCCTGTAAGAAAAACGATGTTACCCGCTGAAGATCTTTCATGAATTGACTGTCCAGAGAATCCGGCGGGCATGCCATGCGCGTGGACAACAACGGACCGAATGAGAGTTTGCCCGAGGAAATCTCATAATTCCCGCCGCCGCGGTTGCAGTCGAACCGGGCCTGAACTTTGCCTTCTGCCGTTAACAGGATCGTGTGCCGTTCCGGATTGGGTACGTCGATCTTTTCGACAGGCGTGATGGTTAATTCCCACTGCCAGGTCTTGTTTAAAACCCGACGGGAATCCGTGCTTCGCTCAGCTTCCGGGAAGAGACGTGTTCCGGATTTAAGTTCCGTCTCTATCTGTTTCAGATCCGAGATAAAGGTATAGGGTTCTGTGTTCTCCCAGACCCAAGTTTTTCCAATAATGAAATTTTTCACGGGCAAACCAGGAACCGCCAGTTTCAGCGAAGCCTGCACGGTCGAGATCACCTGCGCGCCCATCAGGTCCGGGTTTCGCGAAACGATGGCAATGACCCAAATCTCGTTTCCGACCTTATGGACTTCATCGATGGCAATGGTCCACGCTGCATCGGGAACAGTCAGTTTGACCGTGATTTCCTTCTCGTCTGCTCCCAATGCGGTTGTGCAGAGAAGCAATACCAACGGCAATATCATTCTCTTGGTCATTTACATTTCATCTCCTTATTTTATTTGGCCAACGGGTTGCATCCGCGCCGATCTGCACATGCAAGCATTTCTGATGTTACACGGCGTAGCGGCTTGTTAGCGCGCATCGACGTGCCGTCTCACATTCCCTTGATCCACCGATCAAAAATATTGGGGACGACCGGGGTGATGTTGAATCCGATCATCCACTCCGGCCCGAACAGGTCGGGCTGCTCGATGTAATAGTTCGCCTCAAGTTCGAGTTTGACGGGCATCTTTCCGAACATGACGGTCTTGCTTACAGCAAAATTCAGAGGAACGGTCCATTCCTCGGATTTCCAGTCATAATTCATGATCGGCGCGGAGCCATAGCTCCAGCCGCCCCGATCAACATCAGTCCGAACAGGATGCCGACAAACAAGTAATTAAACTTTTTCATTTTTTTCCCTCTTGAATATTAAAGTGAATTCATCTCAGCGCTCACTGATTAACGGATACGGTTCGCCGTATAGGCTGACCCGGCGCAGCATCGGTAACCAGCTTGCCCTCCTCAACGACAAGGGTGCCGCTGACCAGCAGTGACTGCACGCCGACCGCCGGGTGGCTGGGCTCCTCGCAAGTGCCCTTGTCGGCAATGGTTTCGGGGTCAATACTCTTAATGTCTTCATTTCAATTTCCTTTAATATTTGGATTGTCTTTCAGTCATCGTATCATCCGTTTTTCTGGATTGTGTTCTTGTTAATTTTAATTGAACACGGGTCCACTCAATTCTGCGGTCAAACAACGGATATGACACCCCCGAAATCGAAAGTGCGCCATCAGAACGCCATCCTGGCCCTGAGACCGAACAGCCCTATCAGATCCTCATCCCGGTTGAACGCTGGATTGCCCAGAACCTGAACGCTCGGCGTCACCTCGAAGTTGTTGCTCACCTGCAGCTTGTAGAAAATCTCTCCTGTGAACTGGTCTTCCAGATCAGCCCCGAATGTACTCTCGTTGGGGCGCGACAGGTGCAAGCCCACGCCCAGCATGTTGCTGCCGCCTTTCGGCTGGTATCCGAACCCCACGGCGAGCGCGGCCTGGTAGAGGCTGCCGCCGTCTTCAGCCCATCCACCCCGGATAAAGGGTGTCCAATCCTCTCCCACGGTACCGGAAGCTGAAAAAGCAACGCCCCAGCCGTCCGATGTTCCCGCCTCGGTGCGCTCGTCGATCTGCCAGAAGGTGACATGGATGTTGTTCATAAGGAAAAGTTCGGGTTGCGAGGAGGTCCAGCCGATTTCCAGCGATTTGAAGGTTTCGAAATCATCAAAGAAGGAATCGAGCTCGCCTGTCAGATCCGTCGCATCCCCATTGGCATCGGCGATCCCGCTGACTGCATAGATGTTGCCTGAGATAAAACCGCCGACCATCATCCCGAAAGCGCCGTCCGGCATACCGCCGATGGTGCCGGAACCGTTCTCGAAGGCGAGGTTGCCAAACGCGGTCCAGGGGCTCGCCAGCGCATAGACGTCCACGTAGTCGGTTACGTCCAGAAACCCGGCATAGGCGACCCCGCGTCCATCGCTGAAACCCTGGCGCCAGTGGAGATGCGTCGCGCGCCATCCCTGATCGCTGAAAACGGCGTTGATGACACCGGCGTACCCCAGTTCCGAACCAAATTCGCTGGGTGCCACATCGGTGTAGGCATGCCGGTGTTCGACCTTGAACACGATGCCGCCCGTGTTTTTCGTTCCCCGACCGATGAAATTCCAGGTGCCGAAGAGGCGGAAAGCGCCGCTGGCCGAGGTCTCATCGCCTAAACTGTCTGTTGCCGCGAGGCCGAGGGCGTTATAATCGAGGCCAAAGGAAAGGCCCGAACGGTCTGCGATGTCAACTTTCCAATCCTCCCATGATTTCAGAAGGTTGGCATCAAGAAGATTGGGTTTTTCATCCTGATCGTTGTCCAGTTGATTGTCGACGGCATCGGGTCCGGTGATCGCCTTGGCGGCCGGCCGGGTCTCTTTTGCTTGTGCCCAAGCCGGCCCCGAAGCAAATAGAAGAAACGTCATAAGCGCTGATAGTATGATGTTAGACTTGGTCAT
>JAQAZR010000266.1:0-5579 GCA_032127235.1 Deltaproteobacteria bacterium | reverse complement strand
GTGGCTGCTTGGGCCATTTCATTGTGGAGTCTTGAAGTCTGGCTTTCGTCACGCTTTCAGATGGTGGCGACGGAAACGGCAAGACAGAACCGTCGGTTTGGGCTGAGACTGGACAAGTGAATTGAATCAAAATAATGACGGGCACTATCGCGCGAATCATCAATCTGAACATCCGAGGTTCTCTCCTATCAAATGTTACTTGGTGGACAGATATTTGATACTCAGTTTTTCGATTTTTCCATTGAACTGGAATGGCGCGCGTTCGCTTGCCTCCCCTCCTCCCCCCTTCCCTGTCTGATTGGTTGGATTAAAGCATCCGGCAAATTCCTATTTCTTGAGATACACGATCTTTGTCGGGCCAATCAGGCCGTTAAAGGCAAAGGGTGCCTGGTCGTAGTAGTCGAGCGATACCGGCGAATCCAAATCGGTACCGATATCGAAGGTCGCATTCGACGTGAAGTGCAGCGACATGGCGGCCGGCACATGGCCCTGGCCCACCACCACGCCGTTCACCCGCAGCGTGATGTCCATCGGCCCACCGATCTTGTCGGTCAATTTTGATTCGACCTCGATTGTCACCTTGCCGGTGGGCAATGGGCCTTTCGATCGGACCTTTGTTCGTTGGATCTCGAAGAGATTGAACTCGTAGTTCAGGAACCCGTCCTTGACGTAACAGGTAATGCCACCAGAGAATCCGGCGAGCGCAAACAACACCCCATTGGCCTTCGTCGGCACATCCACCTTCATGGTCAACAGGCTACTGAGCTTCCCAAGCTTGGGCGCAGCCGATTCAGGCATGCCGGTGATGGGTGCATCGAAGGACCATTCGGTGAGGGACGATGCCGGGGCATCCTCCGGATGGTACAGCACGGTGGACCATAGACCGCCGCCAATGGGCAGGTTTTTGTTCTTTGCAGATTCGGTTAGGAAGAGCGATTTCATCTCTTCCAGTTTTTTCGGCTTCGTGACTGCAAGGTTGTTCGCCTGGCTCCAGTCTTCATCAATGTAATAGAGCTCCCACGTATCCGTCAGCGGAGACCATTCCCTGATACCCGGCGGGATGCCGCCGACCCATGGCTCGCGCGGACCACGGACGCTGGCGAACCAGCCATTTTGATAAACACCGCGGCTGGCCATGATGTCGAACAACTGTGTCGACTTCTGTCCTTTGGCTTTCGCATCGCCAAAGGTGTAGGCCATGCTGATGCCGTCGAAGGGATCCTGCTCCACACCATTGACCACGCTCGGTGGCTGAATGCCGAGGATTTCATAAACGGTCGGAACAATGTCGTTGACGTGGTGAAATTGGGCGCGTGGCTCGGCATCAGGCTTAATGCGCTTTGGCCAGGATATGGCCATGGGCTGGCGGGTCCCGCCGAAGTAAGCGCCCTGAAGCTTGGTGCCTTGATAGGGCGTACTGCCCGCCCAGGCCCAGCCGGCATGATACATGTTGTCGGTCTTCGCCCCCCCCAACACATCGAGGCCACCGAGATCAGCCAACGCAGCGAGGTGCTGTGAGATCTTCGTTTGTATCCCGTTCTGGGCCAGCTGCTCGCTGATGGTGCCATACAGGCCCTCGGATGACGAGCCGTTGTCGCCCCAGATGTAGAAGATAAGCGTGTTGTCGAGCTTCCCTTGCTTCTCGATCTCGGCGATGACCCGGCCCGCATGGTAGTCGGCGTGCTCGGTGAAGCCAGCGAACACCTCCATCAGTCGGCGCTGGAAGGGCTTTTCATTTTCTGGAATTGAATCCCAGGCAGCCATTGAGGCGGGACGCGGCGTGAGCTGTGTGTTCTGGGGAATCCACCCCATGGCCTTTTGACGGGCGAAAGCGCGCTCGCGATACGTATCCCAGCCGTCGTCGAACTTGCCCTTGTACTTGTCGGCCCATTCCTTCGGCACTTGGTGCGGGCCGTGGGAGGCACCCGGAGCCCAATAAATGAAGAAGGGTTTATCCGGTGCATAGGCCTTCTGTTCGCGCAACCAATGGATGGCGTCGTCGGCGATGTCTTCGGACAAATGATAGTAGTTATGGCCACCGGAGGTATGCGGCCTTTCCACATAGCTGGTGTTGCGCACCATTGTGGGTTCGTATTGGGAAGCCTCGCCAGCGAGGAAGCCATAGAAGTATTCAAAGCCGTAGCCGGTGGGCCAGTAGTCGAATGGCCCCTTGGAGGTGATCTGTTCCTCGGGCGTATTATGCCACTTGCCGAACGCGGAGGTGTTGTAGCCGTAATCCTTCAGCACTTCTGCCATGGTCGTTGAGGACTTCGGAATGATCCCGCTAAAACCGTCAAAGTCGTTGGCTAGCGCGGCAATTTGGCCATTGCCCACACGAGTGTGGTTGCGCCAGGTGAGCAGCGCGGCACGCGTGGGTGAACACATGGCGGTGGAGTGGAAGCGGTTGTAGGAAATGCCGGCCCTGGCGATACGGTCCAAGTTCGGCGTCTCGATCTCGCCACCGTAAGTCGAGGATGTTCCCGGTCCAACGTCGTCTATCAGGATGACGAGGATGTTCGGCGCGCCTTCTGCCAGGCGCCTCGGCTCCACGCGTTTCTTATACGTGGAACTCTCGATTGTGACGCCCGCTTGCGAACCCGATGGAACGGGCGGAAAGGGCAAAATTTCTTGCGCCACTCCTGTTGACGCAAAGAGCCCTCCCAATAAGAGACTGATGGTAGGGAGAAGTTTGCTTGGTTTCATGAAATTGTCCCCCTGGGGTTGAATTCAATTTACGAAAACGGCTGTGTATGTCGAACATTATTCCAAGTTATCGTTAGGATTCATGAGATTCATTTTCCATCACTTGGCAAAACCGCCTGGCTTATTTATTGACGATTATCCCAGCTCCCTAGAACACCCCAACGTGGGGCAGGAGCACGTAACAACGGAAAGACCATCAGCATAACTGTGCTATCCGATTCCCTTCATGGAAGATTCTCCTTTAGAGGTTTCTCAGACACCGTAAACAATCGTCGATTCCTCCATAATGAAAAATTTCTGAAGTTCCGTTTGGGAAAACAGGAGTGGTCGGTTCCTGTATCCAGGGGTTTGGTCTCTCAGACTGATAGGGTTAGGTATCTTTGTGGGAAACCCCCTAAAATCCCTTCCCGACGGTCAGGGTCAAAAACTGTCCTTCAAACCGCGCTTCGGCGGCAAATTCTTGCAGTCCATGAAACACGATGAGCGCATTCCAGGGAACATACGTCAAGCCGATTTGTGCCCCAGCCGCGTGAATCTGATCTTTGGGGTTAAACCGTGTATTCACGTCCGATCCAGAGTCTTTTTCCACCTGCCACTGGGAGTACCCTAAGGCTCCAACCTCCAACAAGAGTGAATTAGCATCGTTGAGCGGGAGGTATTGACTGATTCCCCAGTTGAGAGAAAACCGATCGCCTGGGGTGATATTCACATCATCGTATTCAGAATGAATTTCATAGGTTCCTGCTAGCGTCACTGCGGTTCCCCGACTTTTCCAGGGATACCAGGCCGTGGCTAATTGAAATTCATGCGTCCAAAAACCCAACCCGATATTGTTAGGGTCCCCATTATCGTATTTCCCGACCGGCGCGTAAAACCCATAGCCCGCATTGACCGAATAGTGCGCCCCATCCCACCCTAACCAGACTGGCTTGACGTACAAATCGCCAACGCCGAATTGAGACTCATCCGTCTCAACACCAAACCCTGCCTCGGTCCGTAATGACGCCTGAACGGAGGTATTCCCAAAAGTGGGAATGATTTGCGCCCCGTACCGTGCGCCCAGGAACTCCCATGGGCTGACCCAAACAAATGCGGGGGCGACCACAAACACATCTACATCGGCATCCACGTTTAGGGTCGAGGCCCCGGCGTTAATGGATTTCACCTTATCGCCATTTCTGTCTCTGAAAGTATCGGCTTTATACCCCGCAAAATACTGCAGGAAATAAAACCCCTGGTCAGGAACCAGTAAGTCGCGAATATTGGGTAACCCTGGGGCATAATGCCCTAATTCACCCGCTTGGACAGGTCCCAGACCGCCTAACAGAAGACAAAGAATTCCTAGGAGTATTCTCAGTCCCTGCTTCAAAGAAACTCGGAGGGTCCGTGGAGACTGTTCGGGTAATTCTTGAAAGGTGAAATGCATGATGGCTCCTTACTTTCAGTTTCGTGAAATGGGCTGTACCCATTTCTTTTTTGCACTCTGCGTTTACGGGATAAATTTTTTAAAAATAAATTCATAAAGGCTTTTAAAAAAACACCGCGCCAGGCCTGTGCCTGGCGCGGTGTTTTTAGAATGGCGCCCTACCGACGACTCAAGTGCCTCTCGCAGAATACCCTCATGGATATTAGTGTGTCGGGGGAGCCAGCTTTTCCATCACCTGGTCGATCGTAAAGCTGGCCGCCTTCTGACGTGGCGGATATTCTTGAAAAGTTGCTAAAAAATTCCCGACAATTGTCTGCGCTGGTAACAGTAGGTACACATGGTTAAGGTACCAATCCCAGTAGGTGTTGGAGGTAATGGTCGCCCTCTCATACGGATCCATGCGTAAATTATACAGCCACGGAATCCTCGTATTCACAAAGGGTTCTCCCCAAAGCTTTAAGGTGCCAGCTTCTCTCTGTTGAGCAAAGACCACCTTCCAGTGGTCATAGCGGAGCCCCGTGAGATCTCCATCGTCGGAGAAATAAAAGAATTCCGTACGAGGACCCTTTTGTATCTGACCCGTCAAATAGGGCAGAAAGTTATAACCGTCGAGGTGAATCTTAAAGGTCTTGTTCCCCGCTTGATGGCCTTTCAGGAGTTTTTCCTTAATGTCAGGATCTCCGGCGGCGGCAAGCACCGTAGGCAACCAGTCCATGTGCGACATAATCTCGTTGGAGATCGAACCGGCCTTGATCTTGCCAGGCCACCGCACCATGGCCGGAACCCGGTAGGCGCCTTCCCAATTGGAGTTCTTTTCGCTGCGAAACGGTGTCATTCCACCATCGGGCCATGTATTCATATGTGGCCCGTTATCAGTGCCGTACATCACAATCGTATTCCCGGCGATGCCCAATTCATCGAGCTTGTTGAGGACCTGCCCGACATTCTTGTCATGGTCCATCATGGCGTCGTGATACGGGCTCTGCCACCGTCCAGCCTGACCGAGGCTTTCCGGTTTTGTGTGGGTCCGAAAATGCATGTGCGTGAAATTTACCCAGACAAACATCGGCTTGCCGGCTTTGTGCTGTTTTTCGATAAATTCCGTGGCCCGCGCCGCGACATCATCATCAATAGTTTCCATGCGCTTCTTGGTGAGCGGGCCGGTGTCTTCAATTCGGCCGTCTGCAAAGCTGTGGATCACACCTCGAGGGCCGAAATTCTTTTTGAAATTAGGAAAATCAGACGCCTTCGGATAGTCAGGCTGTTCCGGCTCCTCCTCAGCGTTGAGATGATATAGATTCCCATAGAACTCATCGAAACCATGATTGGTGGGCAACATCTCATCCTTGTCACCCAGGTGGTTTTTACCAAACTGCCCCGTGGCGTAGCCCAAAGGTTTAAGGAGTTCGGCAATCGTCGGATCTTCTTTTCGCAACCCGAGGTCGGCACC
>JAQAZR010000265.1:0-4784 GCA_032127235.1 Deltaproteobacteria bacterium | reverse complement strand
CCTCCTTTTTAGGGTTTCGGGTTTATCCTAGCAGAAGGGATTGACAGATACGGTCACAAAGGTCTCAAAAAAGATTCTTGTACTGATTCTCAGCTAGGATCCGATTTGTCGGAACAGTGTGGCAGAAAAAGATTATTGAACTAGGGGGTTGAGATGGCTGAATGCGGATATCATACCCAAAATTTTCTTTTTCAATAGCTTAGGCAATACAGGCCGTGTCATCTTTTCGTTCTTCTAATTGCAAATTAAATTATGTTTCTCACCTATAATATTCGGACCATTTTTCCTTCAACGATAAAGTGAATCCAGCAGCCGGCCACCGTTTCGCCGGTGGCCGCCTCGACTGCCTTTTTGTAGGCCAGCAGCTGGCCGGAGTACTTCAAGGCCTGCTGCTCGAGCTCCTTTTCTTTTCCCCGGTGGGCTTTGTGGTCGACGATTACCCACCCCTTTGCCGTCTTCATCAAAAGGTCGACCCAGCCCCTGACAGCTTGACCGTTTTCCAGCAGATGTTCCACGGGATGTTCGACCCACGTGGCTTCGGGTTCAAACTTCTCGACAATCTGTTTGCGGAATGACCGGGCGCAGGCAATGGTTTCGTCCGCCGAGATGTGCGCGGCCAGCTCAAAATTTTCGATCAAGCGCCTTGCGGCCGCGACGGCATCCGGGTGATCTGGGTGGATCATTTCCAGCGCGATGACACCGTGCACGGCCTGCCCCACACGATCCATCTCCGGGGATCCGGCGATTTTAAGAGACGCTCCGACCCTCAGCAGGCCGTCCACTTTTGCTTCTTCCGCCGGCAGCGCTGCGGACGGAACCACCAGTGCCGGCAGTTTTTCGGTTTTGGTCTTTCGGGGTCCGAACCAATAGGGTCGGTAGGCCGCACGGCCTCCGGTCGCTTCCGCCCCGGCAGCGTCGAGCGTGCGGCAGGCCGACGGGATCCGGCCTCCGTTCGGCAGGTCCATGACCTCGCCGGCAGGCAACATCCAGTCCGCGCCCAGGGCCCCCATCCACTGACCGCCGGTTTTTTTCTCCGGCAGCGGCAGAACCAGCAGGTCCCGCGCCCGGGTGAGGCTGACGTAAAGCAGGCGGATGGATTCTTCGACTTCCTGGGCGCGGCTCGCCATGCCGAGCCGCGAAGATTCGATGTGTTCCACCACATCGATACCCGTCTTCTGCCCCCCGAACGGCCAGGGCCAGTAGCGAATGGTTCGACCGGCCAGGGGGTCACTCAAATCGACGGCCTCAGTTTTCGAGAAAACATTGACGTTCCAGAGCCGCGACTTTAAGTCGCTTTCAAGGTCGGTGGCGATCACCACCGGCCATTCGAGCCCCTTGGCGCCATGGTGCGTCAACACGTGAACGGCGTCGGTCTTCGGTGCGCCAGGCTGACTGTCGAGCTCGGATTCCGCCAGCTCGTAAAGCCAAAGTATCAGCCCGGCCGCGGTGGCGGCCAGGTGCTGGGACCGGCAGCGGTCCTCGTATTCGCCGGCAACGACAACCAACTCATCTATATTTTGCAGGCGCTGCCGAACCCGCCACTCGGCCGGCCCCCACCGGGACACCGTGCGCCGGATGTCGGCGGTGTTCATCGCCAGGGACAGCGCCTCGGAGGGGGTCAACAGCTGCAGCCTCTGTCTCTGATCTCCCAAGGCTTTGATGACCGGGTGTTCGAAACCGTCGTGCTCGCCCCACATCTGCCCGGGATGACCCGCCTCCAGGTATTCCAGGCGGTTTTGCAGCCAGTCTTCCGGCTCCTTGCAGTCGCTCAGGGCGATGATCTCGGCGGTGGCCAGGGTGTCGGTCGGATCGGCCATGCGCCGCAGACACGCCAATGCCAGGCAGGCCTCCGGGGTGCTCAGCAGCCCGGTGCGTTCGATCTGCACCGGTATGCCAATGGCCGACATCGCATCGGCCAGCTGTTTGACGGTAACATTCATCCGTGCCAGAACGGCGATGTCTTCGTAGCGGGCCGGCCGGGGGCTGTCGGTGATTTTGTCGACAACCGTGTAACCGGAGGTCACCAGCTCGCCGACTCCCTTTGCCAGGGCGGCGGCTCTGAGCTCTTTTCTGCTCCCATTCAACATCCAGTGGACCACCGCGGGCGCGTCGACTTTTTCCGCGCGCACCGGCGCCAGCTCCACCTGTTTTTTCGGGAGGACCTTCGAGAAGGCCGGCACAAAAAGGGCGTTTGTGTAATTGATAAGTGCCGGCCGCGAGCGCCACGATTTTTCGAGCACGTCGGTTTGTCCGCCCAACCGGTCGACCTCGCGCAACACGGCCTGCATCAGTTCCGGATCGCTGCCTCTGAAGCCGTAAATGGCCTGCTTGACGTCCCCGACGAAAACAGCTTCTTTGGCACAGCCGGCCAGTTTCAGGAACAAAGCCAGTTGAATCGGGCTGGTGTCCTGAAACTCGTCCACCATGAGCAGGTCGAGCTCATCGCCGAGCGCGCCGCGCACCGTGTCGTTGTCCATGGCCTTGAGCATCAGCAGCTCCTGGTCCACGAAATCGATCAGGCCGCGTTTGGTCTTCATCTCCTGGTAATGACGCAGGGACCCGGCCGCCAGCCGGAAGAGTGTTTCCGTGAAAGTGCGAATATCCGCGCGCAGTTCGGGGTGCGCATCGTACATCAAAGCGGCGGCAACTACCGGTGCGGCAACCAGCGCGCATCTTTTTGCCGGGCATAGTTTGCTCAGCTTGACCCATTGGCTCCAGCTGAGCCTCTTCTGGGAAACCAGCGGCCTGATTTGCACAATAAAATCCAGGTAGGTGGCGGTCTTTTTGGTTTCATCATCGATCGCTTTTATGCCTTCGACAGCCACGGAGACGGCTTCCTCCAACTCCCGCCACAGATCTCCTCCAACCGGCTTCGGAAAGAATTCGAGCAGTTCGTCGGCGCAGCACTTCCCGAAGCCGGCCAGGGCCGTCTCCGCCGTGTTGTTGGCACGGGCCACGTCGGCGATGTCTTTCACCTTTTTGCGCCAATCCTCCTTGTCGTCGAAACGGGTCTGCAGGCTGTTCATGCAGCGCATGTCTTCGGTTGTGATGGCCGCCTCGACGGCCTGGTTGAACAAGAGGCGCCCGTCTTCCTCCGTTAACACCTCCAGCTCGGGCGGCAGGCCGACGTCGAAGGCAAATCTTTCCAGCAGCCGGCCGCAAACGCTGTTGACCGTTCCGAGCAGGGCCTGGCCCATGGCGTTGGCCAGGCGGATTCTGCCGGATTCGATCAACCGCTGCCTGACCCTCTCCCTAAGCTCGTTGGCCGCCTTGTTGGTGAAGGTCGTGCCGACGACGCCGGCCGCGGTGGCCCGCCCGTCGGTCAAGGCCTTCTCCAGTTCCTGCGTGAGCCGGAAGGTTTTCCCGCTGCCGGCACCGGCGCTGATGAATCGGATATTGGTACTCACGCCTCTTCCCCCCATCCCGTCAGGACGCCGAACTCGCTGAACCGGTCGTTGACGTCTTCGATGTGCATCCCGTCTGCAGGCGGCGCCGACACGGCATCCGGTTCGGTGCCGGTAACGGTCACCTCCACCAGCCCGGCATCCATTTGTTTGCGGCGCCAACGCCAGGTGGCCTCAAACCGCCGCCAGAGGTCTGCCGTGGTTTCGCCGGTTTCAGGCATACATGCAAGCGAGCCCGGAAAGCTTTTTTCATCCTGGGTCAGCAGCTGGGCGCCGTCGATGATAAAATACGCCTGTGGCGGCCAGTCGCCGGCTTTGGCGATTTTCTTGCGCAAATAGGCGTACGTCGCCAGCTGGAGTTGACGGTTCTCTTTCAACTCTTCGATCCGGTACTTGGCGTTACTCCACTTCATGTCAAGCACCTTCTCCGATCCGTCCGCACAGGTGAGCAGCAGGTCGATGTAGCCATTGAGGTTCCGCGCTAAAAAGGAAGTCGACTGATATGTCTCCACGGCAATGTCGTTCACCTTGGCCGCCTTCAGCCGAGCAACCAGGGTGACCAGGGCGTGGCGGGCGATCTCCTCGAAAGCCTCTTTTTCAGTGGCTCTTCCCGGTTGGAGCAGCAGAGCACCTTCCTCTTGGAGCAGAAACGGCAGCCGTTTGTCGATCCACCTTTTTATCTGCTTTTCATCGAGCGGCTTCCACTTCTTGTGGATGCTGAAGAAATCCTCGAACAGGCGGTGCACCAGGGACCCCTTGAGAAGACTTCCCGAGGGCAGCTCCGCCAAAGTGCCGGCTTTCAGGTAGGCCTTGTGCCGCAGCACCCACCGATAGGGACTCATGATGAAGGTGTCCAGACTCGAGTAGGATTCGCTTTTTCGCGGCGTCAGCAGGCTGCCGTCTCTCAGTTGCCACCAGCGTTTGAGCCTGGGCAGCGGTTTGGGCTCAAGCGGTTGGCTCTGCACCGCAAACCCGGAGATACTCTCGCCTCGCTGAAGCACCTCTTCCACGTCCAGCTCGATCCACCCCCGGCAGCAAGCGTTGATCTGATCCCACAACGGGTGGTGCTCTTCGTCCGTGTAATGCAGCACGAAAATGAGACGCTTCCCGGCGGACATCACCGGCCGCAGCCATGTGCTCGCCAAATAATTCAGGCGATCATCGGGGGATTGCAGATGGACACCGCTATTTTCGAGCACTGAAACCTCAGTTTTTGTCCAGGGATATCCGTGCGACAGCTCGGGCATGGAAAAATCCCACCAGATGATCTCTTCCCATTCGCCGGTGAAGACCGCCGGGCTGTCCGAGGCCGGTACGTGCCACACTTCGGCAAACCGGTCGGATAGCGAGCCGCCCGCACCGGCCACCTGGTCCACCAGC
>JAQAZR010000264.1:0-3860 GCA_032127235.1 Deltaproteobacteria bacterium | reverse complement strand
GGGGGCTTCGTCGTGCTGAACGGCCTCGAATTCGATCCGAACGGCAGGATCCTCGCCCGGGAACGCCCCTACCCGGGGTCGAACCTCTTCTCTCTGGCCTCGGGTGGCGCCATCTACCTGAGGGACCCGCGCAAGACGGCCGTCGAGGGGCAGCTGAACGGCGGCGAGTTTGTGGACCTGTCGCCGGCGGACTGGGACCTGATTCTGCCTTACCTCGAAGAGAACGAAAGGTTGTTCGGCATCTCCGTCGATAACGATCTGCTGCGGGTCGACGGAGAAAAAAAGGACTACCGGTCGGTCTACCGCAAGGTGCAGGCTGCCAGGCTCGATGTCCTGGCAAAAGCTTCCGTTGCCTCCGAAGAGTGGGGTGAGGACTGGCAGGAGGAATGAAGCGGAATAGTGGTCAACTTAAAACCAGTAGCGAATTCCGAGGTCCAACCCGTTGGAAGCACCGTGCACCCCGCTGAACGTGCCGCCCGCACCGGAACGGTGATGAATGCCGGCGACAAGGTTCCATTGTGGAATTCGAGGAAGCGCAAAAGTGAACTCGAAGGAGAGCGCTCCTAAAAATTGGGCCGATTCGCCCACGTTCTCGACCTCGATTTCAGGTACGGACGTGGCGTAGGACAGACCCGCCCCGGCGGCGAAGCTCGTGTCCAGATATCGGTCCCAGGGAAAGGGCAGCCAGCGGATATAGCCGAGAAAATCGAATTCCCAGTTGTCCTGGTCGCCGAAGAACTTGTTGACCTGACCCTCGAATTCGAGATCGAAGTAGTGACGATAGGTGTAAATTCTGCGCGTCAATCCCAGTCCTACCCAAGAGGCATCCTCCATGCTGAAGTTGGCCGTGGCGACGTTGCCGAGGCTCTCATCGGTGAGCTGACCGGTGTAAAGCGTCGCGGCCCAATCTCTTTGCGCGTTCGCGCTGCCGAGGGGAATCAAGGCGGCCAGGATCACCGCCAGCGCGCAAATTCCTATCTGCCAAACATTCCTTCGTACCATTATTTCCATTTCACACTTTCTTTGGGCGCTGTTGAATAAGATTGACACAGTCCGGAATAGATGACGGCCATTACCGTGACAGCCTCCAAGCCGCGCCGGTTACCCGAAAAGCCATGCAGCATGAGGGGCCCTATTTCTGGTCTTTCTTGGGTGTCTCAAGAAGGTCCCCGAAAGCCGGCATGAGTTGCTTGGCCTTCCAATCCGCGAGAAAGAAGGGATAGGGGCTATCCGGAGAAACGGCCGGATAGGAGGTGTCGGCTTCGTTCTGCTTGGCGAAGATCGACAGGCGATGCGCTTTTTGGCCTTCTAATTCCAAGGTGTAAATCGGGTCCTTATAATCGGCCGTGACATGATCCGTAATGTATTTTTCACACGCCAATTGGGAAACCGCGGCCAACAGTTCGTCGAGTTTGGCGGACGCGGCGGTGCGGCCGTCGTTCGCCTGCCAGACCATTATTGCCTTCAATGGCGGTGACGCTTCCTTGGCGGTATCACTTTCTTTCTTATCACGGGTCTCTTCTGCCAGAGGAGCCTCATGCCGGACCAGTGTCATGGCTTCCGTGCCCTTTGTCAGACGGATTTCCTGAATATCGCTGGCAGCAAAGGAAAGGACGGACTTGTCCCGCAGATCTTCCACGCCCTGTTCGAACGTGGTCCTGAAATTGTTGTGCGCCTGGTAGACATTCGCGTCGCCGGCCAGCTTGACGAACGTGTGCCGGAACGAGGGGCCGACCTTGCCGATATCAAGTTCCCGTTCGGGCGTCGTGCCGGCCCAGGCCTTGACCGAAATTTTGTTCTTGTCGGTCAGATCGTAACGGACGTAGTCCTTGGACTCGGACATCATGGCCGTCAGGGAAAGATCGGAGATGACATCGAGCATCCGGCTGACCTTGGCCCTGTCGGCCGGATACTTCTGCTCTCCAATGGTCCAGCTGTCGTCGGCCCGGTTCAGGCTGATCATCCCCTCGGGGCCGTTAATGTCGATGCGGGTGATGGATTTGGCCGAAACCGGCGGCAGTTGCGGCAACCGGTAGAGGGTCCGGTCGGTTTGACGCGTCAACAGATAGATCGACAAGCCGACGATAACGACCACCAGAATGACGATTTCTTTCTTCAGCTTCATCGTCTTCCTCTCTTAGGGCTCACTCAAAAATAATTTTACATTTTGGACGCCGATGCATCCCGTCCGGCTGCGTTGCGAAAACTCGGAATATCCAGATATCCCTGCGTTTTCGCGCCTTGTCGGCCACGCACCTCAACGCCCAAAATTGCCAACTTATTTTTTCGTGAACCCTTATCTTTGAAACATTTCCTGGATGCGTCTCTTGCGGGACATCCTCCGGAACCAGACGGCGACGCCGAACAGGACCACCAGGATCGGCAGCCCGGCGATGTTGAAGGCCTTGACGGCGGTTTTGGCTCCGGCGCCGATCGGTTGCAATGGGTTGAAATCCTGCTTCTTGCCGCGCAGGACTGCAATGTCTTCGCGGCCGTTCAAGGCGTCGACCACGTTCAAGATGAAGACGGCGTTGGCGCCCCGGCCCTGGGCATCGATCACATTGTCGGTCAGCATTTCCGAGGACGCCATAATGAAGATACGTCCCGGCTTGCCGCGTGAGATGAACGCGCCTTCGCTTTCGACCGGTACGGGTGTGCTTTCTGGTTTTTCCAGTGCTTGCGCTTGCGGCGCAGCGACCGGAGCGCTATCCGGGTTCCCATCCTGTCCGGCGGCGGGTTTGGTTTCATCGGCCGCGCCGGTTTTTGTGTCCTTTGCTGGATCGGATGCGGCCGTTTTCTTTTCAGGCAAGGGTTTGCCGGTGAAATAGCTGCTAAAGCCGCCTTCCAACAAGTACGCCAGCGGGTAGCTCTGAAGTTCATCTTCACTCTGGGGCGGCTGGATCAACTCCGGGTTGAGGTTGATCCGTCCCCGCATTTCCCATGACTTCGCCGAGGAAGAAAAAACCCGGTAGGCTTTTATATCGCTCTCCTTGAGGCGATCCTCGATCAGCTCCAGCGGAGAGATGCGGACCGCTACCAGGCGGTTGATGTTTCGCATGAACTCGAGGTCGTGATTGATCCTCTGGCTTTCTATCAACGGGGCGAAGTAGATCGGCCGTTCGCCGCCTCCCAGAGACTGCGGCAATTCCTGATTGAAGCAATTTTCATCCATCACGTAGGACTGTTTGACGCGGATGCCATAATGATCGAGCAGTTTTTCCAGGCCCGTTTTGAGCGGTTCGTAATGGGGACCCGGATTGAAGCCGGGGGGCATCTGCTGCTGCGGCATGATCTCATTAAAACTGTCCGGTATGAGCAACAAATTTTTGCCCTGCATCAAAAATTGATCGATCTGAAACAGTTCCTCGTCGCTGAAGTTTTCGGTGGGGCGGGCGATCACCAGACAAGGGAGGCTCGACGGGATCTTGCCCTCTTTGAGATTCACATCCTTGATGGTGTAATTCTGTGAGACAACCGTCCGGAAATTGTTCAACGTTTCCGCGTTTGGCTGCTCAGCGGGGTTCGCACGCGGCTGCGGCATGAGCGGAAGGGTTCCCTTGTCCGTCAGGTAGCCGATATTTTCGTTGATATCGATCAACGACTCGATGTTTTCGCCGATTAGATTTTCAAGCGTGTCCGGAGCGACCAGTTCATAGCGGGTTCCGATAATGGGAATCCGCAGAACGTTGACGAGCTGCAGCGTGGCTGTTTTGCCGCCGTGTTCCAATACGAGGCCGACGGTGCCCTCACCGGCGGTGAGGTTCTCACGCGGCAGGTCGGGCCACTTGAGGCTGAGCAGGTTGATTTTCTTTGTCTGCAGCTCTCGCGCCGCGTCAGGGTCGGCGGTGGGGTCCAGACGA
>JAQAZR010000263.1:0-2534 GCA_032127235.1 Deltaproteobacteria bacterium | reverse complement strand
GCTGCGCCCGTTGATGGCCAGTTTGACGCTGGCCATCGGCAGCACCGTCGTGCCGCAGGTGACGTGGAGGTATTCCAGCTGAAAGATGTCTTTAGTGCGCAGAATGCCTTCGGTGATGATAACTTCCAGGTCTTCGTCGACGACGTGTTTCTTCTTGTCGGCCAGCTCCTTGAATCTCTTGAAAACCAGATCCAGCTCTTCATCCGAGAGGTCATACCCCAAGTCCTTCAAATGGTCTCTCAGAGCGTGGCGACCCGAGTGCTTGCCCAGGACCAGTTTGCTGGCGCTCAGACCAATGGTTTCGGGTCGCATGATCTCGTAGGTCATGGGGTTTTTCAAAACGCCGTCCTGGTGAATTCCGGCTTCGTGCGCGAACGCGTTGGCCCCGACAATGGCCTTGTTGGGTTGAACCATGATGCCGGTGATCATGCTGACCAGGCGGCTCGTTTGGTAGATGTATTCGGTTTTTATCCCGGTGTTGACCGGCAGAAAATTGCGCCGGGTGCGCAGGGCCATGACCACTTCCTCCAACGACGTGTTGCCGGCCCGTTCGCCGATTCCGTTGAGGGTCACTTCGGCCTGCCTGGCACCGGCACGGATGGCCGCCAGTGTGTTGGCCGTGGCCAGTCCGAGGTCGTTGTGGCAGTGAACGCTCAGCACGGCCCGGCCGATGTTGGGCGTGTGGCCGATAATGTAGCGAACCAGATCGGAGAACTCTTCCGGCACGGCATAGCCGACCGTGTCGGGGAGGTTGACCGTGGTGGCACCCGCGGCGATAGCGGCCTCGAAAACGCGACACAGGAAATCACGGTCACTGCGGGAGCCGTCCTCGGCCGAAAATTCGACATTTTCCGTAAACGACTTCGCGTATTTGACCGCGTCAACGGCCCGCTCGAGGACGGCATCGCGGGTCATCTTTAGCTTATATTCGAGATGAATGTCGGATGTGGCGATGAAGGTGTGAATACGGGGTTTAGCGGCATGGCGAACAGCCTGCCAGGCACGATCGATATCACTTCGCGATGTACGGGCCAGACCGGCCACCTCGGTTTTCTTCAGTTTGCCGGCGATCAAGGCCACCGCCTCCAAATCGCCTTCAGAGGCTGCCGGGAAACCGGCCTCCAGAACATCCACCCCCAGTTTTTCCAGCTGAATCGCCAGCCGCAGCTTTTCGCCGGCGTTCATACTGGCACCCGGCGATTGCTCGCCGTCCCTTAAAGTGGTGTCGAAAATAATGATTCGGTCTTGAGCGTTCATATTTTTTCTCCTTGCTCTATACGAAAGGGTCTCCGCAAGCCGGACGGGCGAATTCCCCCAAAAAGTCTATTGTCTGCAGGATCGGAGGGAAAAATATGGCGCGAGGGCGGGCCGCAAGACGGCTACGGGAACCTGTCCTGCGGCGTGGGTACCTGCTTTCATAATTGATATCCTTCTTAAGGCACTATTTATGAATCTTATAGCGCTGTCGCGTTGCTTGTGGCGGAGGCATCTCGTGGTGTCGCCGCTACGGCTTTCGGGTCTATTTCTCTGGCAAGCTTGTAGTGAAAGCTGTCGGCCAGCGCATGCCAGCTGGCTTCGATGATATCTTCGGAGACACCGATGGTGCTCCAAATGTCTTCATGGTCGCGTGATTCAATAAAAACCCGTACCTTAGCCGCTGTTCCGTCTCGGCCATCGATCACGCGGACCTTGAAGTCGACCAGGCGCATGGCGTCGAGATCCGGAAAGAATCGATCCAGCGCTTTGCGCAGGGCATTGTCCAGTGCGCTCACAGGGCCCCGGCCTTCGGCCGCGGTGATTTCCGTGCGGCCGTCCACCGAAATCTTGATCGTGGCATGGGCGCTGCAGGGTAGATCCTTGTCCTTTTCGATGGTGACCCGGAAGGATTCCAGTTCAAAATGCGGCGTGAACTGTTCGGTGAATTTTTGAACCAAGATTTTGAACGACCCGTCGGCAACGTCGAACTGATACCCCTGTTCTTCGAGGTCCTTTATGCGGGTGACGATTTCGCGGCTGTCGAAGCCGTTGGCACCCAGATCAAGGCCGAACTCGCGGGCCTTGTATTCGACGTTGCTCTTGCCGGAGAGGTCGGAGACCAGCACCCGTCGCCGGTTGCCGACCAGCGCCGGGTCGATGTGTTCGTAGGCCCGCGGCACCTTCGTGATGGCGCTGACGTGAATGCCGCCTTTGTGGGCGAAGGCGCTTCGGCCCACGAAGGGCCGTGTGTTGATCGGAACCAGGTTGGCGGTTTCGCTGACAAACCGGGACAGTGATTTCAATTTTAAAAGGTTTTCCGGCGACATACAGGGCCGGTTCATTTTCAGGCAAAGGATCGGAATGATCGAGTTGAGATCGGCATTACCGCAGCGCTCGCCGTAGCCGTTGATGGTGCCTTGCACCATTACGGCCCCCGAGTGAACGGCGGTAATGGTGTTGGCCACGGCCAAGCCGCTGTCATTGTGCGTGTGAATGCCGATTTTGACCGCATTGGCGCTGCCGCCTTCCGACTGGCGCTCACTCAGGCGTTGCCGGAC
>JAQAZR010000262.1:0-4381 GCA_032127235.1 Deltaproteobacteria bacterium | reverse complement strand
GACAAGGCTGCCGTTAATAAGGTCCGCCAACCCTGTTTTAGAGGGGTCAATGTCGACTTCGCCGGCCTTCACCAGCAGGGTCAGGTCGATCATCGGGAGTTCGGTATCCCGCATGAAAAACAGGGTAGTGCCATCGACCGTGGCGGATTCCGCCTGGGAATAGGTCACTTTGACGGGTTTCCGCTCGAAAGAGAGCGGATGCCGCCAGCTCTCAGGCGTGGGGTAGATCGAGTGATTGACGAGATCGACCGGTGGCTTGGCGCGAGCCGCAGCTTTACCGCCCACGGACCGAATTTCGCTGTAGTCTGACGGCGGTTTGTCGGGTTCACCGCCTGGAATGACGTATACACTGGTCTGGTTTTCGTTGCGAATATAAGTTCGCGCCACACGCTGCACATCCTCTGGCGTTACCGCGGCGATGTTGTCGAGGTAAGTGTTCAGATAGCGCCACCCGGTCTGGACTTCGAGGGTGGCCAGCGTGGAAGCCAGGCTTTCATTGCTTCGCATCCGTTCTATAAAATCCCGCTGGTTGAGTTTTTTGATGCGCTCGAGCTCCCGGGCGTTGACGGGATGGTCTTTTAACTGCTCGACCTCTGCCAGCAGCAGGTTTTCGAGGTCGCGGCAGGCCTCAAGGTAGGCCCGGCCTCTTTCCTCTTCCATCGGATTGTCGCTTTTGAGATTCTGCGGCTCGTTTGGCGAACCGCCGAGAATCACCATTCCCCCATAGCGGTTGTCCGGGTTGGCGGCCCAAGCCTCGACCGCCAGACCCTTGTTGATCAGGTTTTGCGTGATGCGGGCACTGCGCCCCTGGCTGAGCAGCATGGTCATCACATCCAGCGCGTAGAAGTCCTTGGTGCCCATCCGAGCCCCATGGAAACCGATCCGCACCAGCGGGGTCCGGGCCCCCTTGAGATGCCGCACGCTGCGGCGCGGGCCTTCCTGGGGTGGTTCGGCCGTGACAGTTTCGGGACTGCGGGTGCCGTCCGGGTATCTGTCGAAATATACTTTGGCGAGTCGCCGGGCTTTTTCAACCGTCAGGTCGCCGACCAGGACACAGACCGCATTGGTCGGATTGTAGTACCGGCGATGAAACGCCATGGCGTCGGTCGTATTGAATCCTTCCATATCCGATCGCCATCCGATGGTCGGATTGCGATAAGGGTGGGCGGTGTAAGCGGTGGCATCCAGATCGAGCCATGCGGCCCCGGCCGGATTGTTGACATAGCGGAAGGCCCACTCGCGCTGGACCACATCTTTTTCGACATAGAATTCGCGCCAGGAAGGCTCGAAGATCTGTTCACTGATGATCGAGAACCACTGCTCGAGCATGTCTGACGGCACCGATGCGACGTACTGGGTCTGGTCCTGGCTGGTAAAGGCATTGATGCCGACGGCACCGTTTTTTCCCAGTTGGGAAGAAAAGGCCTGCGGCATGAAAATACTTTGGACCTCACGCCGCAGGGTGTCCATCTCGGCTAGCTTGTTTTGGATGAGCTCTCGATCGGGGTGGCGGGATTTTTCCTCCTTCAGAACCACCTGGTAGGCGGCTTCGATGTCTTTCTGGAGTTCCTCATCCTTGGCACGGTCCAGCGTGCCGAAATTCTTTGTGCCTTTGAACATCATGTGTTCCAGAAGGTGGGCAATGCCGGTCTTGCCTGTCTCTTCGAGCGCCGAACCGGCCCGGACGGCCAATCGGACCGCTACCTGGGGCATTGCCGGGCGGTTGACCACCAGAAAGAGCATGCCGTTGTCCAGCGTAAATTCCTCGACATCGATGTTTGCCCCCAGGCTTGCGTGGGCGTGCGAGCCGAGAACGCCTGCGGTCAACAGCAGTATTGATAATACGAGCTGCAGCAGTTGTCGCATGCAATATTCCTCCAACGATATGATCCAGCCCGCCGCCAAAATACGGTGAACCGGTGATTTGGTTTTGTGCCCTTGCCTGACGATCTTATTTTGGTTATTCAACCCTGTAAGATAGGATACGTCAGACACTTTGTAAACCGGGGTCGAGCCCGGAGATCCCTTTGTCGCAAAGATACTTCGCCAGTTGCTCCGCCGTTAACGTCGTGCCGAAACCTCTCACGTCTACGCCGGACAACCGGGTTCGAATGGCGTCCAGGTGGTAGGGGACACCTATCAGCTGCATTTCCAGTTGTGCCGCATGGCCGATGCCATTGACATTTTTTTCAAAACGGATGCCGACGATGCAGCCGCTTTCCACCGCGATCATCGTTTCCAGATAACCGGCAGGCGTCCGACCACTGCGTCGAATACAAAAAGCCGGGGCCTTGCCGAAGTTCCATTCCCAGGACCGGTACTTTTCCCTGGAAAGGCGGCGAACAGAATTCCATTCTCGGTCAGGAAGAGGGATTTTTTGTAGGCCCCCTTCCCGTTCGGCGATGCACTCGACCAGGTGTTGCTGAAACACATCCATGCCGATGCCGGGGAGCAGATGATCTGAAATGTTGGTGACATCGCTTGGAACCGATTTGCGTGCCCGCGAAATGATTCGCCCTTGGTTCCCTTGCAGAGCCCGGCGCAGCGAGACGAGATCGCTGTTCAACAGCAGGGTACCGTGCAAGATGATCCGCTTGGTGTCTGAAAATTGCGCATTGCCTGATATTTTTTTACCGGCGACAAACAGGTCGTTCTTGTGATTGAATTCGGCAACCACACCCAATTTCAACAGCGCCGAGCGGACGGGTTCGAGGATATGGCTGACGTCTTTCAGGCTTCGCCGGTCGTGGTGCCGGATGAAGCTGAAGTTCAGGTTTCCGCAGTCGTGATAGACCGCTCCTCCGCCGGATATGCGACGCAACACGTGCAGGCCGTGTCGGACCGCAAAGGGCAGACTGACTTCTTCCAGGATGTTCTGATGGCGGCCGACGATAACGGACGGACGGTTTACGTACATCAGAAAATACTTGCGGTCCGGGTCGAGGTGGCGCAGGGCGCACTCCTCTATGGCCAGGTTGACGTGAGGATCGGATGTATTGTTGTTGTCAATTTGAAAAATCATCACGGGCCATCATCTGTTTGAGTGGTCGGTTCAGAGCAGTTCGAGACTGCGGACTACAGGTTGGAGCGATTCGAACGGTATTCGCCCTTTCGTGTGCATATGGTTATGTGCCGCATCACCTAATTTCTCGGTCATTGGGCGGCGTGAAACGTGAGCCTTGATCCATTAGTGCGGCGCGGTTAACTTTAGCCAATCGATTCTTCACACACGGAAGGCAGGCCTGGTTCTACGTCTCGGCGGAAGTGCAAACCGCTTGCTTTCAGCCTACGTCCAAAGATTGCGAATGTCAAAAGATCCGTCAATGATGTATCTGATCGGCAATCCAACGCATGACACCGTTTCGATAAACAAGAAGACCGTGCAGGCCATGGGCGGCACTGTCTGGTATGCGGCGTTGTTTCTGGCAGGCTTAGGCCGCCGGGCGGCGGTTGTCGGCACAGGTGACGAGAAAATAAAACGCCGGCTTGCCCGACGCAGTGTGGATGTCCGGCATTTTTCCGATGCCGGACCGGTGACGGTGTTCGAGAATACGTATTCGGCCGGTATTCGAAAACAGAGAGCCTGGGCCGGCGGCGACATTCATCGTGCCGATGTTCCTCAAGCCGCATTCGATGCGATGAGTTTGCTGGTAGGCCCGGTTTTGCAGGAAGTCGATCCGGAAATCATTCGCACGCCCCGCTCAGGGTGCCTGATGCTGGACGCCCAGGGATTCCTCCGGCAGCTCTCCACTGCCGGAGACGTCATTCTTCGGATGACGCCCGAAGCCGAAACGGCGCTCAGGCATTGTGATATCCTGAAGGTCGACGCACGGGAGGCGGCTGTCATCACGTTGACCGGTGACGTCGAAACCGCCGGGCGCGTTCTTCATCGGATGGGACCGAAAATAGTCATCATCACCGAAGGCGGAGACGGCGCCCTTTTTTATGACGGGGCCCGCTTTTCGCGGATCACCGCCCCGGAGGTAAACGTGGTCGATCCGACCGGCGCCGGCGATGTTTTTTCAGCTGCTTTTCTGGTTCGATACATCGCAACCGGCAATCTGGTCGCAGCGGGTCGGTTTGCGGTGACAGCCGCTGCGCTCTCGACCCGTGGTTTCGGTGCATCCGCCCTGCCCTCGGAAACTGAAATCTTTTCACTGATGAAACGGCATTTTTAACCGCTGGACTGCCACGGACCCAGCCGACAAGCATACCGAGGAGACACCTGTTTTACCATTCGGCAAAGTGTGCTATGGCTTCTCGTCGGCCATCAGTATTAAGTTCAAATTCGGACAAACCAAGGATGGTCGGAGGTGGCGATGAAACGCTGGCGATGCATCATTTGCGGCTATATCCACGACGGGGATGAGCCGCCTCTCAA
>JAQAZR010000261.1:0-3032 GCA_032127235.1 Deltaproteobacteria bacterium | reverse complement strand
CACTCACGTACACGAAATCCCTGCTCTGAGTGCCGTCTCCGTAGATGATCGGTCCGGTCCGCGCGACCGCTTTCGACATGAAGATCGATATCACGCCTGAGTAAGGTGACGAAGGGTCCTGTTTGGGTCCGAACACATTGAAAAACCGCAGGCTGGCGGTATCGATGCCGTAGAGTTCATGATAGACACGCGCGTAGTATTCGCCCGTAATTTTCTGCACGGCATAAGGGCTGAGCGGTTTGGGTATCATGCTCTCACGCTTCGGCAAACCGGGATCATCGCCGTAAACGGCCGACGAACTGGCAAGGACGACGCTGCCGGAACCGGCGCTGCGGGCAGCCTCCAGTACGTGCAATGTCCCCTGGCCATTGACCATGGCTGAATCCAACGGTTGGGCAACCGTTTGCGGCACGGACACGACCGCCGCCAGATGGAAAATGACCTCACATCCTTGTGCGGCCCGCTCAACGGCCTGAAGATCCCGTATATCACCCTCGATCAGATCGATATCGTCGGCCACCCGGTTCAGGTTGGTCCGGCGTCCGGATGAAAAGTTGTCGAGCACCGTGACCCGGCACCCCTTTGCCACCAGATCCTCGGTCAGGTGAGACCCGATGAAACCCGCCCCCCCAGTCACGAGGGCCTTTTTGAAGGAAACGATCATTTTCCCCCCGAATAAGATATCAGGACTGTCGATCCAATTTAACTTTGTAAAAAGCCGATAAGTGACCGCTGTCTACACATGAGGAAGCGGGAACCGGACGTTCCCCTATCCACTCAAGGGACAAAGAAACCAGACACAATCTGGGTCGATCGACACGTTTGCCGCAGATGATAGAGTAACGCTTCAAAAAATGTCTTGGAACTAAACACTCACGGCCCTATGGGCCGCCGCGGTGCATGAAAATTATGGGGTCTTCCGTTTCAGCGTCCTGTCATGCCCCCGATGGGAGCCGGCTGTGGCTTCGGTTGAAGCAGGCGCAGCTGTTTGAGGCGATTAGCGGACCTTGCCCCATCGCCCGTGAACAGACACGCTGCGGCATCAAAAACCGTTAACCGGCCAGGTTGAGCCAAACTGTAAAGGTTATGGCCGAAAGCAAGGTACTGGCAGATATGGCGGCAACGGCAAACTCGGCATCCCCTTTCATCTCTCGGGCCATCACATAGGTGACGGTGGCGGTCGGTGATGCCAACAGGATGAGGCCCGGAATATACTCGGCTGCCGCTACACCGGCAACCCGGTAGGCGATCAAGCCCAGTGCCGGAAGCAAAATGAGCTTCATACCGGTCGTTACCAGAACGGCCGCTATATTCTGCCGCATCAGTTTGAAAGAGAGCGAAGCACCGATAACGAGAAGGGCCATCGGCAGGGCCAGGTCACTCAGGATCTTAAGGCTGCGGTCCACGATCAACGGTAGTGGAATCGCGAAAAGAGAAAAAATGATCCCCAAAAAAGCGGCCAGAATAATCGGATTGCCCAAAACTTTCCAAAAAATCGTCCAGCCTCCATGCTGCGGCGATTGATTATTAGAATACAGTTGCAGCACTGAAACTGCAAGAAAGTTTTGGAGAATGATCAGAAAACCGGCGATGATCCCGGCCCGCACGAAGCCCTCGTTGCCGAGGTAGTAAAAGGCCACGGCCAGGCCAATGTAGCCCAAATTACCGTGAATGCTGTTCTGGATGAACGTTCCGCATTGAGTGCGGCGCAAGCTGAACAGACGGACCGCCACCCAGGCCACCGCAAAAACCGCCAGCGCCGACATCAGTGTGAGCGCCACGACCCGCAGGTCGAACTGGGTCTTCAGGGATGATCTGGAAACCGCTCGAAAGATCATGGCCGGGATGGCGAGGTGGTAAACCAACCGGTTGGCCGGACCCAGGAATTCCGGCGGCATGAAGTCCCTGCGCCGGGCCACCCAGCCCATGGCAATGATCACAAAGATCGGTATGATGGTGCCCAGAATGTGCATAAAAAAAGTGACTTTCGATGAAACGATTAAAAATTTGTAACAAAATTCCTAAGCAAATCGCTTTTACGAAAAGAGGTTTAATACCATCCAACCCTACAAGCTTGCAACCGCAGGGCGGAAAGAAAATAATGTCGCTGTTTCATCCCGATCAGGGCCGGTCATGACGTCGCCTGCGACCACTTAAAGAAACCCGATTGGTTTGCCATAACCCTTAGTAGACGTCAATTGGACCCCGCCTTGTCGAGTCCTCCCCGGACATCGTTTCCGAACGCGGCCAAATTTATATGTAATACATTGTCAGTACTAAAACATACATTTCGATTGAAAGCACCGGTTGTATTTGGTAAGATTGTTCTGCAAAGGTCAACAGGTGCCTTTGAGTCCGGTAAAATAAGCCGGTACCCGATCCGCCCCTCCTGGCATGCCAGAGTCGAGGGGTTTTCCATTTATCGGCGTTGTTTTTCTAAAAAAGTGTCAGCCGGACCGGATATCAGACGGTGACGAATTGGCGGGGGCCGATTTCATCCATAGCCCATCGTCACTCTCGGACCGCACCACACTCTTGATCGGCACTTAATTTACAGGAGGTGATTATGAAGTTCACCGAATTGCTTTTGCCTGTGACTCCGAATCCGATTTTGCTGGCGGCGCTCCTGTTGGCCGCCATGTACTTGGCGCGCAAGCCGTTTCATCGGGCGGTCTTGGCCTTCAGCCTGGTGATCAACAATGCCTTGAGGCTTTCTGCTGCCTCAGTGCGCCAGGCCGAAAAAAAACTGGTTGAACGCAACCGCGAGGTGCTCATGGCCGAGGGTCTGGAAAACGCCGAGCGCCTGGTGGAACGGGAATTCGAGCGCATCAACGCCGCGGTGGTTCGCGACCTAAAAGGGTATCCGGCGCTGCAGCGCCAGATGGCGGACGTGGTCACCAAGCTCGAGGAGGATCATGCCCGAAGTGTAGAGGTACCACCGAACCTGCCGAACTGGATTAACATCATCGAGTCCATCGCCACTATCAAGCACGATGGCGACTCGATGGTGGGCAAGATGCTGGGTGAAATCG
>JAQAZR010000260.1:0-3454 GCA_032127235.1 Deltaproteobacteria bacterium | reverse complement strand
CTGCCTTTCCCGGCAAGGCTGAACGGTTGGTAATGCAAAGCCAAAAATGAAAGGAGCCCGAAACATGACCGTGGAAAAGGAAAGAGCGTCGTTTATTTGTGTGAAGGACACCCTCGACGGGGCCTATCCCTCGCTGGTGCTGGGGATCAATGCCGCCCGGCAGGGGATGGAAAGTAAAATCTTTTATTCTTTCATGGGTCTCAATCTGGTCATGGAAGGCGGTTTCGACCGCGCCAAATTCTTTCCGGCGGGAGTCATGGGGGCTATACCGGGAATGGTGAGTCTGGCTACCGGAATGATGAAGAAAAAGATCGAAAAGGCCAACATACCGAGCCTGGCCGACCTGCAGGAAATGGCCCAGATCGAGGGTGTCGAGCTGGTCGCCTGCAAGATGACGGTGGACATGATGGAGATCGACGAGAAGAAACTGATCGAGGGCGTCATCGTCTGGACCGCGGAAGAGTTTCTCAAATATGCCAAGACATGCAAGATCTGCTTGTTTACGTAACGTGAACCTTAACCGACCCGCATATCGCCGGTTTCCTTGAACCGCCGGTGCATAAAAAAGGTTTCTCCCAAAAGATGCGGTTCGTGACCGCCTGTTTCCCGGACGGCACGTTGGTAGTATTCCCAGAGCTGGTCACGATAAACCGGGTGGGCGCATTTTTTGATGACCTGTTCGGCCACTTGGCGCGGGGTCAGCGGGCGTGTGTCGACCAGCCCATGTTCGGTGATGACGACATCCACCGAGTGTTCCGAATGATCCACGTGGGTCACCATCGGCACGATGGCGGAAATGCGGCCGTCCTTGGCGGTGCTCGGTGTGACGATGAAGGAAATCGCGCCGTTGCGGATGAAGTCGCCGGAGCCGCCGATGCCGTTCATCAGATGCGAGCCAAGGACATGGGTCGAATTGACCTGACCGTAAATGTCGACCTCGATGGCCGTGTTGATCGCAATGACGCCCAATCGGCGGATAACTTCCGGTGAGTTGGAGATTTCAACGGGGCGCAGGACGATCTTCTCCTTGTACCGATACAGTTCGTTGAAAAACCGCTTGCGTGCACTTTTCGAGAACGTCAGGGCCGAACCCGATGCCGCCCGCACCTTGCCGATATCGACCAGGTCGAGCACGCTGTCCTGAAGCACTTCCGAGTATAATTCCAGGTCTTTGAAAAAACCGTTCTCCATGAAACCGGTCAGAACCGCGTTGGCCACATCGCCGACTCCCGATTGCCAGGGCAGACCCGGCGGCAGGCGGTCCATCTTGATCTCGTGCCGGACGAAGTCAAGCAAGAGCTCGGCGATGCGGCCGGAAATTTCATCGGGTTCCTTGAAAGTGGCGGCACTGTCCTGTTCGGAACTCATCACGATTGCCACCACCCGGTCGGGGTTCATTTCGATAAACGGCTTGCCGATGCGGTCGGCGGCACGGTAAATGGGAATCGGCATGCGGTAGGGCGGGTCTTCCGGAATGAAGATGTCATGGATGCCCTCGAGTTCCGGTGGCTCGGACGCGATTTCGATGATGATCTTTTCGGCTTTCTTCACGTATGTCGGTGTGTTGCCGACCGACATGGTCGGAATGAGGTGCCCCTTTTCGGTGATGGCCAGGGCTTCGACCACGGTCACATCGACGGTTCCCCAGTCCCCGGCGCGCACTACGGCCGAGAGACGGGAAAGATGATCGTCTTTAAAATTGATCTCGCCGCGGTTGATTTTCTCGCGCATGATCCGGTTGCTCATGTACGGCCGACGCCAGGCCACCAGGTCGGCTTCGGCCAGGACGCCGTCCACCGCATCGCCGGTAGAAGCACCGGCAAACAGGTTGACCTTGAACCGCTCACCGGCACGGGCGCGTTTGACCAGTTGCTGTGGGATCAGTTTGGGGTAACCGGCGGTGAAGCCGGATATGAACAGATTGGTGCCGTTCTGAATGTGGCCGGCGGCTGTCGCGGCATCTGTGATTTTGTCGCGCAGCGCTCGGTAGCGGATTCGGTCTTCGACCATTGCCGGTTCCCTTTTTACGTAGTACCCAACCGAAATTGGCGGATGGGCGGTATTCTAATGCTTTGGCAGAATCTGTCAACTCATCTGTCGTCAGCCCCCCGATTCCTGCCGGATGTCGGGACGGCAGAGCGGGGTGTTTGGCCGGAGCACGTTGAACCGTCGATCCGAGTGGTTATGTTGATGCCAATCGAACGAGAAAGGAGGAATCCGGCATGCTGGGTAAGATCGATCCTGTTCAGACCCGAAGCTGGCAGAGACTGACCGAGCACTTCGAGAAAATCAAAGACACCCGTATTCCGGATCTTTTCGCAAATGATCCGGCACGCTTCGACGCGTTTTCCTTTCGCTTCCATGACATCCTCATCGACTGCTCCAAAAACCGCATCACAGGCGAAACGCTGGAACTTCTCTGCGATTTGGCCGAAGAAGCCGGCCTTGCGGGCGCTATCGAGAGCATGTTCACGGGTGAGAAAATCAATCAAACCGAGGAGCGCGCCGTTCTGCACGTGGCCCTGCGCAACCGCGAAAACACGCCGATCTTCGCAGACGGACAGGACGTTATGCCCGAGGTCAATGCCGTCCTGGACAGGATGGAGACATTCTCCCACAAGGTCAGGTCCGGGCAATGGAAGGGCTACACCGGCAAAGAAATCTCCGATGTCGTCAATATCGGCATCGGCGGGTCCGACCTCGGGCCGGTGATGGTCACCGAATGCCTCAAGCCTTATTCCGACAAGCCCGCCGTCCATTTCGTGTCGAACATCGACGGGACCCACATCAGCGAAACCCTGCGGCACCTTAATCCCGAGACCACGCTCTTCATGATTGCCTCCAAGACCTTTACGACCCAGGAAACCATGACCAATGCCCACACGGCCCGCCGGTGGTTCTTGAACCGCGCCGGGGACACTGCTCATGTGGCCCGGCACTTTGCGGCGCTCTCGACCAATATCGAAAAAGTCGAGGAATTCGGGATCGACCGGGAGAATATGTTTGTCTTCTGGGACTGGGTCGGTGGGCGCTATTCGCTGTGGTCGGCCATCGGGCTCTCCATCGCCTGCGCCATCGGGTTCGAGAACTTTACCGAACTGCTGCAGGGGGCCAACGACATGGACCGGCACTTCCGGGAAACACCGTTCGACAAGAACATACCGGTCGTCCTGGCCCTGGTCGGGATCTGGTACAACAACTTTTTCGAGGCCCAGACCGAAGTGATTCTGCCCTACGATCAGTACATGCACCGTTTTCCGGCCTACTTCCAGCAGGGCAACATGGAGAGCAACGGCAAGTCGGTGGACCGCAGGGGCAGCCGGGTCGGTTATCAGACCGGACCGATCATCTGGGGCGAGCCGGGCACAAACGGTCAGCATGCTTTCTACCAGCTGATTCACCAGGGAACGAAGCTGATTCCGGCCGACTTCCTGGCACCGGCGGTCAGCCACAA
>JAQAZR010000259.1:0-8776 GCA_032127235.1 Deltaproteobacteria bacterium | reverse complement strand
GACTTGAAAACGGCCCTGGTTGAAAACGTGATGGCCGGCGGAGATTCTGCCGCCCGGGGGATGGCGGTCGGTATGATCCTAGGTGCGCATCTGGGACGAGACGCCATTCCCGCCGATTGGCTGAAGGAGATGAAAGCCGGCAACCGCATCACCGACCTTCTGTGTCGGATCGACTGATATAAGGTTACATATAGTTGTTTACTATCCTTTTAGCTAGTGCCCATCCGCGGTTTCATGAAGGGCACTGATAAGTTTCCGATCCAGAAATGTGCAATTTTTCGCAAGTTCAAGGAAATCAAGGAATTGTGCGGAGGCATACTTCTGTATGCCGCACAAGCGATTCCGCCGATTGACGCCGAAATTGCGGAAAAGGGCCATTTATGGACGGAAACTAGCTAATGCGCATAGCGTGTTAGCAACCTCTGGTTCTTGCAATATAGTTTCTATGGATTCATCGAATCCTGTCGGCAGATTGCCGATCTCGCCATTCCAATAGATGGGAAAGGTATTGGCCAATCCGATATATTCTGAGTTGTCCTTTAATAAGAACTGATACTGAGGGAAAATTTTGTAGAGTTTTCTCCAATATTTTTTAATGATGGCACTCTCATTCAAAAACCTTGGCCACGGTTCACTATGAATCTTGTTAATCACATTAATTAATTTTGGATTATCGTCGAGCTTATCAAACTGCATTTTTTGTTTCTCGCAAGCATTTATTGTTTGTAATATCCATCACATGGTCCTCGTCGGAATTCTGAGATTGTCGGTATCAGCCTATCTCGTCATAGATCTTCTGGATAATGCCGTTGCCCAGCGCACATCTGCGTTATATATTTCTCGGAATTACGAAGACCATTTGATTCTATAGTTTCGTGGACATGATTTGCATTCAGGATTTTGGACCGTTAGCCCCGTTTTAACACATAAGGAAATCATTATGCGAACCTCTCAAGCAACGCTTGATATCCCCACCCTGGGCAATGAAAATACAGCTTTCAAGGTGCTGGGAGCCATCGGTTTTTCGCACTTCCTAAACGACATGATCCAGTCCCTGCTTCCGGCGATTTATCCCCTGCTGAAAAGCTCCTTTTCCCTCAGTTTCACACAAATCGGGCTGATCACATTGACTTTTCAAATCACCGCATCATTGTTGCAACCGATGGTCGGGCTTTACACAGATCACCACCCGAAGCCTTACTCATTGTCCATTGGCATGGGATGCACACTGACAGGCCTGATCATTCTTGCCTTTGCGCCTGGTTATGGAATTCTACTGATAGCCGCCGCGATGGTTGGGACAGGCTCATCAATCTTCCATCCGGAATCCTCCCGTGTTGCCCGAATGGCCTCTGGCGGTCGATATGGACTGGCGCAGTCGATTTTCCAGGTGGGTGGCAATGCAGGCAGTGCAACGGGTCCGCTGCTGGCTGCCTTTATAGTCATCCCGCATGGCCGAAACAGTATCGCCTGGTTCTCACTGGCTGCGCTTCTCGCCATGCTGGTGCTGTGGCAGGTCGGCGGCTGGTACAAGGGCAGGCAATCGGGAGCGAAGTGGCCAGGCAAGTCTCAGTTCTCTCAGCAGACACTCCCTTCCCGTAAGGTCATAGGGGCTATGCTGGTCCTGATGGTGCTTATTTTTTCGAAATTTTTTTACCTGGCAAGCATCAACAGCTATTATATTTTTTATCTAATCAACAAATTCCATCTCTCCGTGCAATCCGCCCAGATTCACCTTTTCGTTTTTTCATTTGCCGTAGCCTCAGGAACCCTCCTCGGTGGGCATATAGGCGACCGCATCGGCCGCAAGCGCGTGATCTGGGTATCCATTCTGGGCGTCGCACCCTTCACGCTGATATTGCCTTACGTAAGCCTGGCATGGACCGGACCTTTGACATTCATCATTGGCCTGATCCTGGCATCGGCTTTCCCTGCGATTCTGGTTTTTGCACAGGAGCTTTTGCCGGGTAAAGTGGGGATGGTGGCCGGGCTGTTTTTCGGGCTTGCATTCGGCATGGCGGGTATTGGCGCAGCGGTACTGGGGAAACTGGCTGATTTGCAGGGCATCGAATTCGTCTATCGCGTCTGTTCATTCCTGCCGCTATTCGGTTTGCTGACGGTTTTCCTGCCCGACATAGGCAGGCCGCCCTGTGAGAAGTGTACCCCTATTGTCGCGCCACAAGCGGTGCCGGAATAAACCAATCCCTAACTGGCTCAGTCAGTTCGAAGTGCCTTTAGTGCAACGACTTCAAAATGAGTATTATTGGGAGAATTCCGTTTGAATAACAATATGATGGCGTGGTCCGGCCCGGGTGAGGACCCGGGAGCGTGATATTTTATGAATGGAATTTTTTGAAAATGGGTGAGTAACCAATCCTTTTCCCGGACCTCCAAAGGGTTGTCCCGGGAACCTACGCAATTGACGGACACAGTGCGACCAGGTGTTTTCTCTGAACGACCACCCTAGAAAACCCCATTAGCCACGGTTTGCCGCCGTATAAATCGCGGAATGCAGCGGAATGCAAAGGAGCATCCATGACATCGCTTGGCCACAAACCTGCCTGGGAACTGGCAGATCTCATCGCCAAACAAGAGATCTCTCCCTTGGAACTCATGCGCGACACCCTGGATCGCATGGATCGGGTCAACCCCGGCCTGAATGCGTTTGTGGCCCTGCGCCCGGAAGCGGCCCTGGCTGAGGCTGCGGCCATGACGGAAAAAATCGCGTCAGGGAAAAATCTGGGCCCCCTGGCCGGCCTGCCACTGGGGGTCAAGGATCTGGAGGATACCGCCGGCATGGTGACCAGCTATGGATCCGTTCCTTTCAAGGACAATATGGCCCGGGGGGATTCGATTCAGGTCGCCCGGCTCAAGGCGGCCGGCGCCATCGTGGTGGGCAAGACCAATACACCCGAGTTCGGATTTACCGGCTTCACCAAAAACAGGCTCCACGGAATCACGCGCAATCCTTGGAATCCGCAGCGGACGCCGGGGGGGTCCAGCGGCGGAGCGGCAGCAGCCATTGCCGGCGGACTGGTTCCGCTTTGTACGGGCTCCGATGCCGGCGGATCCATCCGGATTCCGGCATCCTACTCGGGTTGCTTCGGGCTCAAACCCTCCCTCGGAAGGATTCCGGTAGGCCCGTCACCTTTTGTAAGCTACAGTTCCATGATCGTTATGGGGCCCCTGACGCGAAGCGTCCGGGATGCGGCCCTGTATATGGATTGCACCATGGGCCGGCACCCGGCGGATCCCCACTCGCTGCCCGTACCGGCAACACCCTATCTGGCCTGCATCGATGATCTTCCGGATCGACTTAAAATCGGCTTCAGCCCGAACCTTGGATACGCGGTGGTCCAAAAGGAAATCATGTCCTGCGTGGAAAAAGCAGTGAAGGCATTTGAAGAGATGGGTCATGAAGTGGCACTGTGGCCCGGCAGCCTGCCCGATACGGGCGATGTCTGGTCGGCCCTGATCGCCACAGATATCTATGCCCAGCTTAGCGATGTGCTGGATAAGGAGAGAGATCAGATCGGCCGGACGCTGGTTGCCGTGTTGGACCAGACACGAGTCATGACGGTTGCACAGCTCACCGTCATTCAGCAGTTGCGGGCCAAGCTGAACGCACGCCTGGAGAAGTTTTTCGATGAATTCGATCTGCTGCTCACACCCACCATGCCGACCGAGGCCTTTGCAGCCGAAGGGCCGCCGCCTGCCGAGATCGACGGGCAGCCCATTCCCCTGCTGGGGGCCGTGGCCTTTACCTATCCGTTCAACTTTTCCGGGCATCCGGCCGCTACGGTGCCGGCCGGGCTGACCCCGAGTGGAATGCCGGCCGGGCTGCAGATCGTCGCCCCCCGGCATCGGGACGATCTGGTTCTGCAGGCGGCCCGAGCCTATGAGAAGATTCGGCCCTGGAACGATAACTGGCCGCGGCTATGAGCACCGCTTACCGCCAACGCCTTTCCATTGACCACCAGCGGACAGGGGTATTCAGGGTTTATCCGCCGAGTATTTAATGACGTCGACGATCCGCTTGCCCTGGACGTAGGCTTCGTTCTCGTATCGGGTGATCGCCTGGATACGGTCGATCCTCTCCTTCAATCGGGCTACGGCCTCCTTTGCTTGCGAAGCGCTCCTCTGGAAAAGGAAAAAAAGATACCGAAAGTACACAGCACAGCAAAAATGCTGAAAGAGATTTTGACACTCTTCAGAAACAGATCGTAATTGTTGGGAGTAATTTGTTCCCGGCCGATAAATACCGCAAAGACCACCATGGCAATGGCCATGCTGGTCATCTGACCCAACAGCCGCATGGCCGCCACCGTCCCGGAGGCAATGCCGAAAAACTTTTTGTCCACCGCACCCATGATGGCATTCATGTTGGGAGAGGAAAAAAGGGCAAAGCCCAGGCCGAGCACCATCAAGGTCGCGATGATGTAATATTCGCTCGTTTCAGTGCCGACCAAGGCAAACAGGAGCAAACCTAATACCGTCAGGGTCATGCCGGCCGAAGAAATCAAGCGGGGTTCGATTCGATCCGACAGGCGCCCCGCCAGCGGGGAAAAACACGCCATTACCACCGGCTGGGCAACCAGGATGGCACCGGCTGATTGGGGCGTTAGCCCCTTGATGTACTGCAGGAAAAGGCTGATCAGAAAGGTGATCGCAAAGGTGGCCGCGTAGTTGATCAACGCCGCCAGGCAGGAAAATGCGAACAGCCGGTTGCCGCTGAACATACGCACGTCGAATACCGGCTGCGGCGTGCGCAGCTCGAAACGGACAAAGGCCGTCAGGGCAACCGCGCCGGTCAGAATCATGTAGACGGCCGGCCGGCGCGGCAGCAGGGAAGCACCGTAGACCAACAGAAAGACAGAGGCGGCATAAAGCAGACTCCCGGCGACATCCAACCTCTCGCCTCTGGCATCGGCCCATTCGCCCTTGAGATACTTGAGGGTGACCCAAATCGATGCCGCGCCGAAGGGGACGACAACGCCGAAATTGCTCCGCCAGCCCAGGTGCTGGGTCAAGAGACCGCCGGCGAAGGGCCCGACGGACAAACCGATGTACACGGCCGACACATAAAGCCCGATGGCACGTCCCCGCCTCTGGGGAGGAAATACGGACGTCACGATGGCCATGCCTGTCGTGACGAACATGGCCGTCCCGAAGCCCTGAAAAACCCGCACGGTGATCAGCATCGGCATGGAAACGGAAAATGCTCCGGCCAGTGAAGCTAAAGTGTAGACCACTAGGCCGAGGGTGAAAACCTTCTTCCGGCCGTAGATGTCGCCGATTTTTCCCAGCGGAATCAAAAAGACGGCGACCGCCAGAAGCAGGGCGGTCGCCACCCAGCTCAACGCCACCGCGTCGGCGGCAAACTCCTGTTGGATCGCCGGCAGGGCCACGTTCACCGATGAAATCATGAAAGGCCCCATAAACGAGGACAACGTGGCAACGAACAGTGCCGATTTTTCCTGTGCGTGGTCGTCCGTCAAGGGAGGATCGTCCTTTCCGGTCGTTATATGGGCAAAGGATAGTATTTAGATCATATGGGCGTTCATAGGGTTGGTCAATATCGTATCGAGAGTGGATAGTTGCGGCTGCCGCCACATCAGGCGGGACCACCTCCCTTTGTCAGAGATCGTTGCGGTTCGGCTGACCCATGCGCAGGGGGCCCCCCCGGGCGGTGGGCCATGGGATGCAATTGCAGGCCGATCCCGGAACCGTGAACACGTCCATGCCGTGATCGAAGGTCTGGACGAAGATTTCGAGCTGACCGTCGCCGTCGAGATCGTATATGGCCGGTGCGGCCGGCGCGCCGTTGCCATTGCCGTTATGACCGGGACCGGGAAGCGCGATGTCGTGCAACAGGCTGCCGTCGGCACCCAAGATCACCAGGTAGCCGGAGTCGGTCACTTCCGGATCGCCGTAGGTGGTGAAAACGATTTCAGGTGAGCCGTCCTGGTTCAGATCGGCGACGACGGTTTCGGAGGCATACATCACCGGTTTTCCATGCCTGAAGTCGAAGCGCCAGATCTCCAGCGCATCGGCACTAAACGCGTGAACCAACCCGTCGTTCAGCGAAACGACGATCTCGGGGCGGCTGTCGCCCTGGATATCGACGGTGGCCGCGGCCGGCACTCCGTTGGGCGGATACCAGCCCGGCACCGCTATGGGGGCACCCCCTCGGGGCAGGGTTTCCCATCCGGCCTTGCGCATGGCCGATCGGCTTCCGTCGCCGTGGGCCCCCTCCAGAACCATGACGGCATAGGCCTGTGTGACGTACGGGACATCCTTTTCGATGTTGGGAACGCCGACCACCTCGTTCAGGCCGTCACCGTCCAAATCGACAACATTGGGCGGCGACGCGGTCCACTGCAACCATTCCTGAACACTTGGATGGGGCCAGTCGCCGACGTGCAGGTGGTAGTGGTCTTCCTCCACCTGCGAATCGGCCCAGCGGATGAACTGCCCCCAGGTCAGGCGGCTGTCCCGGTACTGGCTCGCGCGATTGGTGAACCACGGCGAGGCATCGATGGCGACGCCGTCAAGGTCGAAGGCCTGGATATGGTGGTTGTCGTATGTGACGAGAATCTCCCGGTCGCCGTCGTCGTCGATATTGCCGATCCCCACGTTGAGCCCGTAGCAGCCGTACCCTGAATGCCCCTGTACGTTGCGGTCGGCGTCGCCGCCCACCCCGCTGAAATTGTTGTAGCGGGGCCAGGCCGGAAAACTCAAACCGGGGGGTTGGAAGAGGCTGCCGTCGGCGGAAAAGACGAACACCTGGGCCCCGCCGCCAGCCGTTGGCTGCGTCTGGGTGGTGGTGGCCACGATCTCGATCAAGCCATCGCCGTCCAGGTCCGCCGCGGCCAGCCCCCGCACCTCCGGAGACTCATCGGCGGTCGTGGTGTCTGCCGGCCAACCGGGCTTGAGGAACAGCCGGCTGTTTCTCCATTCGTATACATATACCTCGTGACGCTGGCCGCAAACGATCTCGACCACGCCGTCGCCTTCGAGGTCGGCCACGACGTGAGGGGCGTAAACACGGCCGCCGTTCCCGTCGGCGCGGTCGAGGAGGGTCCCGTCGCCGTCGAAGACATAGAGCGAATAATAGGCCGCAACGAGTTCATTTCGCCCGTCTTGGTCCAGATCGGCCACAACCGGCGAGGCGTACCAGCCGGTTTGCCCCTCGAGGTTCATGAGAAACTGCGGCCGGACGACTTCCCCTGCACTCGTGCCCGCAAGGCAGACCGCGTTGCGCTCGTCCCCTGTGGCGCTGCCGTCGATGAGAGGGAGCCCGCTCCCGTTCCCGGCCGACCCGCCGCTGCCGCTGCCGCCGCCGCATCCGGCGACGATGGCCCCCAAAACCATAAGCCAGAAAACGACGACACGTAGTGTGTTCTCGATCATGATTGACGATTCCGTTGCTGAAGAGTGATGGGTCAGAACAACCTGAATTTGATGATTATTAATTATAGCACATTGCAGTACAAAATAGGGAATATGAGAAGCGGTTGATGATTGGAGCAGTATCAGAAAATGATCCGTCGACTTCTTGATGAGTGTGCAGCCTACCAATCATTGTCTCTCCGGAACAACGAAAGTATGGAAGGCTAACCGGATTTTTTTCGTCCCCACCGTCGTGCCCGTCTTCCTGTTACTCTGAACTTTTCACGCCATTGATAATATTCAGGAAAATTGATGCCTCAAGACTTTGATAAAATAGGGTTCGACTTTCTCGATTTGCCCGATGATTTTGGCCGGATGAGTGAGATAACCCTTTTCGTGGAGAAATCGATAAAAGAGTTTCAACGCCGGAGGCCAGAAAACATATTCCGAGAGGGTGGCCATCATTTTACGGATGAGGAAATCTTCAAAAAATTCCAACCAGTTCCGATCTGTAACCGTTCTTAGAACAAAAACATCTTCATGCATATAGCCGTATACGAAATCAAAGAAGATATAGGGACAACTGCCAAAATCCTCTGCGTGCTCATCCAGACCCTTGGCAATGAGCCACTGCCGGAACCGCTCTTCGCATCTGTCTTTGACTTCGCTCAATAGCGATTCAAACTGTTCGTAATCGGCCTGATTCATCACTAGGGCGTCGAGTTGTGTCAGTTTGTCGATGGCATCCTGGTCATCGACATCCGGTGGGATGGATCGATCGGAAATGTTCAGTGCGCCGTAATCAAACGGCCGTATCGGTTGACGGACTTCCTTTCGGATGAACATAAAGGCTGAAGGCGGTTTGGGTTAGATGTCTTCTGGAAACAGATAATGGTATCTTGCAACCATTCTTTTTATAAGTTTCCTGGTTTCTTCCATGTCCAATCCCAATAAGGCCCTGGCCTCTTTAATGATCTCCTTTTCGATCTTTAAATCGACCGTTCCGTCTCGGACGCTCAGCGCGTAGTTCCAGAACAAACCGGAGAGCTGAAGAACTGCATTCATTGTTTTTTCGTTTTCAGCTTGCTCCATCAGAGGTTGGCCGTATTCCATGATGGCCTGAGAAAATGAAACAGAACGAAAGCCCTCGGGAGCCCCTAAATATGGCATCCCGGGCCTTTCGATAACCTCCGGCCGCATGGTACCGCCTGCCCCGCCTTTTATCAGCCTCATTTTGCGTTTTTGAGCCTTCTGCTGCTTCGTTTTCTGTCTTCTTTTGGTAATTTTTGCTTTGTCTTTTTTCCCGGCCATCAGTTCCTCCTCCCCCATAGGTCGAATACCGCTGCAAATGTGCGTTCCACCCTAATGCCATTATTGATATTCA
>JAQAZR010000258.1:0-7669 GCA_032127235.1 Deltaproteobacteria bacterium | reverse complement strand
TCCTCTTCGGTGGGAAAGTCGCCGCGAACCAGAAAAGGAAACTCGGTGCGGTAGAGTCCGATGTGATCGGCACCGTACCTGTGGACCAACTCGAGGTCGGAAAGAAGGCTGACATTGGCCCCCAGACGGCAGGAACGGCCGTCGCGCGTCAGCGCCGGCAAGTTTCGCAGACGGTCGAGGTCGCGGAAACTTTTTTCTTTTTCGACCCGCAGCCGGTCGTACTCACCGCGGATTTCCGGTGGCGGGTCGCGGAAGACCAGCCCGGAGGTGCCGTCGATGATCAACTGGTCGTTCTCCCGGATCGAATCGAGCACGTCCTTGACCCCGATGATCATCGGGATTTCGAAAGACTTGGCCAGGATGACGGCATGTGAGGTCTTGCCGCCCTTGGCCAGGACGATTCCCTTCAGATGCGGCTGGCGCAGCCGCATGAGTTCGGTGGCCGAAATGTCGGCCGCAATGACGACGGTGTCATCGTTGAAAGCGGCCTGCGGGGCCTTTCCGATAGCAAGCAGGTTGGCGAGAACCTGCTTTCCGGCGTCCACGATATCTGCGCCGCGCTGCCGCAGATAGGAGTCCTCCATCTGGTTGAAGTGTCCCAGATATTGCAGAACCACCTGTTTCAAGGCTGCTGCGGCGGTGTAACCGGCATCGATGCGGTCGCTGATTTTGCGCCTGAATACCGTATCCTCTAAAATCATGAGGTTGGCTTCGATGATGGCCGCGTCCTGGGTGGGAAGATCATCGGCGTCGCGTCGCAGCTCTCGAATTTCATGCCGTGCGGCTGCAAAAGCCTCTTCGAGAAAAACCTTTTCCAGCCGGTGATCTTCAGCGGCCTCCATCTTCACCTGATCGAATCCGATGCTTTCCGCCAGATAATGAGCCCGTCCCTGCGCAAAGCCGCCCGAAACCGGTATGCCTCTTAGAACCGGTTTTTTTTCGATCAGGCGCGGGGCTTCTTCTCCGGCTGCAGACGGTTTTTGGGCCGACCGGCCGGAGAGATCCTTGTTTAGATCTGCGAGTAATCCTGAATAGGCGACGGTTGCGGCCACCTGGCTGGTGATGGCGGAAAATACCGGAATGTCTGCTTCGGTAATGGCGCTTTCTTCCACGGTCTGGACCACGAGCACGCCCAGATTCCGCTGGTGGTAAATCAGGGGAAGACCCAGAAAGGTGCGGTAGATCTCTTCACCACTCTCTTTGAAGTATTTATATCTAGGGTGGGTGGACGGGTTTCTGACGAACACGGGAGTCATGGTTTCGAGGACGAGCCCCGAGAGACCTTCGCTGATATGCATGCGAACCGAGCCGATGGCCGCCCGGTTCAAGCCGACCGTGGCCGTAAGGACAAGGTGATTGCGCTCCGCATCGAAAATATAGACCGAGCAGACGTCTATAGAGAACCTATCGGCCACCAGTTCGACAATGGTGTCGAGCGTTTTGCGGGGGTCCCGGGACCCGGTGATCACACGGCAGATGTCTTCCAGCAGGTGTAATTTTTGACGTGGCATTTTGAGTGTCCATCAATGAAATCAATTTGGTATCCGGATGTCGGAATGTCAAGACGCGCACGGGTGGTTGTCACCTTTTGTCCCCGACCCGGGAAGCCGACAGAATATAAAAGGCAAGCCGATTTCACGCAACGCATATCTGGCCTAATTTGCTGATTTGTGGTATAAATAAAGCTAAAAGATTTCAGATGAATGTCCACCTTTATGGCATGGGCGCGGGGCATCAAAAATGGTGATACGATTAAGAGACATGACAGACAACGGCGGCCGGCGCCGATTGGCAGACAGACGTAAACGGTCATCGGCTTATCGTTTCCCGGAACGCCGGTGGCAGAGACACCGCAGGAGCGGATCGGATCGAAGAGCCGCCTTGATGCTGCGGCTCCGTCAGGACCTGGAAAGAAGAGACGCATACCTTGAACTCTACGAAGAGTCGGCGCAGGAAATCGAGGAAACTAAATGAGCCGAATTCCGAAAACAGAGGCCGTCGCCCAAAAGCCATTGTATCTATATCATTTCAATCAGGATTTTGGTCAGGTAGGATAAAAAGATACCATATGCGAAACTCATCAGGGTGCCGATGATAATGTATTCCGCCAGCATCATCTGACGATGTTCACGGATGTCACCGAACCTGAATATCGACTTTGCCGTTATCAGGAATCCCACGGCGGCCGGCTGGTCCATCATGATGAACAGAAACACCAGTGCACGTTCGAGCTGGCCGATCAACTGGCCGCCTCCCGAAAGTCCGCCGCCCGGTGCTGCAGCCAGGCCTTCGGTCGATGTCTTGCTTGAGGACGGCTGTGCATCAGTGAACTGTGCCAGCAGGGGCTGCACGGCCAGGCCGATCAGAAAGCCGCCCGCCCGAACGGTGGCGACAGCGCCGGCAACAAATGCAACGATTTTGACATATGGAGGGCCGAACAGTTGAACCCAGTAGAACGACAGCTGTCCACCGTAGCGAACCACCAGAACGGCCGCCAACAGTGTGACGGTAACATGGGCCAGTTGGTCGATGACGAAGGCCTTGGTGGTTTTTCCGCCGCTCATTACCTTGACGCGGTCGATGAGAGCGTGGGTCAGAAATATGGCGAGCGGAATTTCCCAATGCAGCCAAGCCCCGCACAGAAGATAACTCAGGCCGGCCACGATAGCGGAATGTTGACTCAATGGGGCCCACTGGTTCTTGCGCGTTGCCACCGTTTTGGTCTGCAGGAGGAAATCTCCGGCAATGTGGCCCGCAAGAAGGAAGACAAAAAGGTAAAGAGTTTGTGTGTTCATAAGGCTTTCGGGGCTTTTCACAACGTTCCGGGCTTGTAGTGCTTAATAACAAGCAAATGTTTTTGTATGGAAAGATTCGGTGTGGTTGACGGTCTCACTGCGCTAACAGGTTTGAGAGAGTTTCCTCGAAAAACAACAGACCGCTCTCGAAGGCATGCCAGCCCGCGCGGTCGAGGTGCTGGGCGACGGCCTGCTGTGTAATCGGTTGCGGCCGGCAGGTCGTAGCGATTTTTTCCTGGGTCCATCCCTGGAGGGCACCCATTATCGCCTGGGCTTGTTTTTCAGACCAATTGGTTGCCAGGACGTCCATCAACTGGATGACGGTTTTCAAGGCGGCCACCCGATCATCGGACTCTTTTGCAGCGAAGGCAAAAGAGAGGCGCTGCTGGCGGGGCATGCGCTCGAGCAGACTGCCGGACAGGCGGTAAGCTTCGCCGTCGCCGCTGGAAACTTTGGCGGCGGGAATAAAGTCGATGGCCCCCACGGCGATGGCCAGGCGCGAATCGGCTTTGACATCGCGCATTTCTGCCCGCAGAAAGGCCCGGTAAAAGGAACCGATCCGCAGGGACTTGGCCGGGTCTGCGACCACCATCTGCCATGCGTCACCGCGAAAGGTTTCCATTTCCAGTGGAACCGCTTCACCGAACACCCTGCACAGTGTTTCCGCCCCCGCCGTCATCACCGCATGCAGGTCCCGACGTGCTTTCTCAGGAAACTTGCGTGAGCCGACGATATCGCCGGTGATCACCGCGTAACGTTTTCCAGTCATTATTTCCACGGGATTACGATTTTCCGATCGTACGATCTGAGACGGTCCAATCCAAGGCGCCAGACACTACAATTTATATCACTTGTATGGATTAACTACAAGTTTAAAGGCTTGTAATATGTTTGGGTTTACAATGGCCCTTTTCCGCAATTCCGGCAAATATCCTTGTTTTTATGAAAAATTTCATTAAAAATACTCACCGATATTCGTCGGAAAATCGGCCGGCATTCCGGAAAACCGCAGATCTTAGGGCTCGCGAAAAAATAAGTTGGTGATTTTGGGCGTTGAGGTGCCTGGCCGGCAAGGCGTAAAACCGCAGGAACATCTGGATATTCCGAGGTTTTCCACCGGCAGCCGGACAGGGTGCATCGGCGTCCAAAATAGTAAGTTATTTTTGAACGAGCTCTTAGACAGTTGGTGAGAGGAGAAGTCATTCATGAGCCCTAAGACCTGTGTTGCGCCTTCCGGACAATTTGTTTACGGCACCCACAAGCCGCATTTTCGGGTGACCAATCTGCGGCAGAGCGATCACATCGGCTTGCTTGGCGAATTCAGAGACGGCCGGCCGGTTCACAACCATGCCAACTTTCCCGCAGGCGAGATCCAAGAAAAGGGAGCCGAGTTGATTTTTGAGATTCCCAACCCGTTTCCGTTCAGAGGCACCACATACATCCTCAAGGGCTGGGCCGATGCAATAGCCCGTGATCCGGCTGCCATAAAGCTGCCGGAACCGCAGCCCTGGTCTTTTTCCAAGGTATTGCGGCAATGGTCGGATGACGAGGCCGGCGCATTGCCTGTCAACCGGCTCGACCGGATTTTTAATTCGCTGCCGGAGCCTTTGCAGCTGGCCCTGGCCGCCACCTCCACTGATCCGGAGGACCTGTTGCGACTGGCAGAGCAGTGCTGTGACTTCGTTCACGATCCGGCAACCGGGCGACCGGCGGGGCTGGTCTATGCGGCCGACGGAGACGCACCGCCGCAAGCGGTCATCAGAAACACCCTGGTGTTCGAAGCGTTGGCCAACAACGCCCGGATGCCCGATGATTACAAAGCGGCCATGGTGCTTCGACCCGGCGCCCAGGGCGTCAGCGAAATCACGGCCGACTGGTGTGATGCCGGCAGCGGCAGCCATGTATTCGAGTATCTGCGGCGCAACAGCTACATTCCCTGGGGGCACTACGCCGCCAACATGGCCGATGACGCCGTCCGCTACCGGATCGAAGACCTTTGCCTGGCTGATGTGTCGGGCATGCGGCACCTGTATTACCAGCGGACATACGTGCGTGTGGCCCAAGACCTCGGGCTGAAACTCTCTTCGGACCGTCGGCCGCTGCCGCCGGAGACCCTGGAAGCCTTGCGCTGCGAGATCCGCGACACGCTTCGGCGCGGTGATGCGCCTGCACGGCTGACGTTTGTCTGCACTCTTTGGGGATGGAATTTCGGGTTTGACTTTTCTCCCAGCCGCTACCGGCTGCACGCCTCCCACCAGCAGATCCATCAGCAGTACGCGCTGGTTCCGGCTGCGGTTTCCGCCGACAGCGGTCACCATCCGGCGGTCGTTCCACTCGAGGCCTATTGCTGCGGAGACTTGATTCGGGATTTTGCGCGGCAGTACCGGCAGTCGACCGGCAGGCCGTTTTTCGAGACCTATATCGCGGCCATCCGCACAAACCTGCGGATGGATGGTCGCAGCGGGCGGGAAAACAGCCTGGTGGTCTACGAAGACGAGCGGGTGATGGTCTTTGTGCCCAAGGCGCAGACCTCCCAGTGGGAGCTGCAGCTGATGACCCTGGCACCGGTCGGCAACATCCTCGAAACCGACAGCCGAACCCGGGCAAGCCTGGATCGCGCCATCCTGATCACCATGAAAATTTTAACCGCGTTAGGGGCCAGGATGGTCACCGTTATCGAGTACGCCAAGCGGTTCGACAGCAACGATGACGATCAGCGGTTGCTTTACGCGTTTCTGCCCCGCTTGCCTGAATCGCCGGGGGCCTTCAGCGAAGCCCAAATGCGTTGGATAAATGGTCACTACCCGGAAGACTTCGCCGCCGCCTGCCGCCGCCGGTTGCCGGGGGTGCCGGAAGCACACGAACCGACACCGTAGGAATGATCTGGATGGCTTAATGTTGCCCACACCGATTCATCTCACAAAATATCGGCTATCGGGCATTATAAATTTGTGAGCCTAGCGATCATTTTCATCGCCCGGAACGGCCGTTTCCGTCAAAAGGTGCCTCGCCGCCGCTGGGCTGGCCATAACATAATGAAATATTATAATAAATTTTTCTTTGCCAATACGAATCTAACACTGCGCTAACGATTTGTTAACAGTGTTACGGTAAATCGCATAAGCAAAATCTCCACCTTTGGCATTCATCAAAAGCGAGACGGATCGAAATGGCAAAAGAAAAAATACTGGTCGTCGACGATGAGGAAGATATCATCGAACTGGTGCGCTTCAACCTCAGCAAGGACGGGTACAGGATCGACTCTTCATTGACCGGTGAAGATGCCCTGAAAAAGGTCCGGTCGGATTCCTTTGATCTGATCATCCTCGATCTGATGCTGCCGGGTATCGACGGTCTCGAAGTGACGCGCAAGCTGCGGGACAACCCCAAAACCCGCAGCGTGCCGATCGTGATGCTGACGGCCAAGGGAGAGGAACCCGACATCGTCACCGGTCTCGAACTCGGCGCCGACGATTATATTACCAAGCCTTTCAGCCCGCGGATTTTGATTGCAAGGGTCCGTGCCGTTTTGCGCCGTAAAACGACCGAGCCGGTAGACGAAAAGACGGTGATCAAAATACACGATTTCGAAATCAACTCCGGTACGCGCGGCGTCACGGTCGGCGGCCGGCCGGTGGAGTTGACCTACACTGAATTTCAAGTCCTCTTCAATTTGGCCCGCCGACCCGGATGGGTCTTCACGCGAACCCAAATCGTGGATGCGGTGCGCGGGGACGACTATCCGGTGACCGACCGGAGTGTGGATGTTCAAATCGTGGGCCTGCGGAAGAAACTCGGCGACCACGGTAAATACATCGAGACGGTTCGGGGAGTCGGCTATCGTTTTCGGGAGATTTTATGAAGAAAAACAGGCGCCTGATATGGCAGCTCTACCCGGCCTACCTGCTGATTATCGTCGGATCCCTTATTGCCGTTACCTGGTATGCCTCCAGCGAACTGGGTCGCTTCTATCTGAATCAAACCGAAAATGTCCTCGAAGCCCGTGCCTATCTTTTAAAAGATCAAATCTCGAACCTGCTAAGTCCGCCGGAGCCGGAGCTCATCGATGCCATCTGCAAGCAAGCCGGGCAGCTTTCGGCAACCCGGATCACCGTCATTCTGCCGGACGGTACGGTCATTGGCGACTCGAGGGAAACACCGCGGTTCATGGACAACCATGCCGGCCGGGAAGAGGTGGCCCCTGCTCTGAGAGGTGTTCCGGGAAAGTCGATCCGTTTCAGCAATACCCTCCATCAGAAAATGATGTATGTCGCCGTCCCGGTGAAAATCGAAGAACGTGTGCAGGCGGTTATCCGGACAGCCGTTTCGCTGACCTCCCTGGACGAGGCCCTGACATCGGTGCGCCTGAAAATCGCTTTCGGTGGCTTGGTGATCGCGGTTCTGGCAGCCCTCGTGAGCCTGGCGGTCGCCCGTCGCATCAGTCAACCCATCGAGGAAATCAAGCGCGGCGCGGCCCTTTGTGCCGATGGCGACCTGACCCACCGCCTGCCGTCGCCGGACACGGAAGAGATGGCCGGGCTCACCGAAACCCTCAACCGCATGGCGGCACAGCTGGACGAACGGATGAAGACCGTTTTCCAGCAACGCAACGAGCTCGAGGCGGTTTTGTCCAGCATGCTCGAAGGCGTGATTGCCGTTGATCGCAATGAGCGCATCATCAGCATGAACCCGGCGGCCGGCCGGATGTTCGACTGCGACCCGGCCAAGGTGCAGGGCCGCAACATCCAGGAGGTCGTCCGCAACCTTGCGATTCAGCGCTTCGTCACGCGGGTGCTGACCACTTCGGAAGCTATCTCGGACGATTTCATCCTCTACCGTGCCGAAGAGCGCACTCTGAATATTCACAGCTCGCC
>JAQAZR010000257.1:0-17730 GCA_032127235.1 Deltaproteobacteria bacterium | reverse complement strand
GAGGAGACAAGCGGGCGGGCGAGAATCTTCATGTGTTTTTCCTGGACAAAATCGGCGCTGAGCGAGGTCACCGATCCGGCGGCCGATTTCAATTCTTCCCAGCTCGATCCCCAGCCGATCAACAGGCATGCCGCCGCAAGGACGGCAATGGTTCGTAAAGGATTGGCAAGTTTAAACCGAAACTGAGCGTTTCGAACTTGAAAAAGAAGGGGAAGGGTTTTCATTTCAACACATGCCGCCGTTGACCGCGATAACCTGGCCGGTGATGTAGGAGGCATCATCGGAACAAAGAAATCGAACCACCCGTGCGATTTCCTCCGGTTGTCCGATCCGGGCCATCGGAATCAGGGACTTGATGTTTTTCAATGGGAAATCCTTGATCATTTCGGTATCGATCAGGCCCGGTGCCACGACGTTGACGCGGACGCCCAGGCGGCCGACTTCGGCTGCAACCGTTCGGGTGGCGGCGATCAGGCCGGCCTTGGCGGCGGCATAGTTGGCCTGGCCTCGGTTGACCATCAGCGCGGAAACAGAGGCGATGGAGACGACGGCCCCTTTCTTTTGCACGACCATCTTTTCGAGGACCGGCCGGGTTATGTTGAAAAAACCGTTCAGGCTGGTGTCGATAACCGAATGCCACTTTTTACGGGACATCATCACGAAAAGCTCATCGGCCGTGATACCGGCGTTGTTGACCAAGGCGTCGATGGTTCCGTGATCGGAAATGATGCGGCCGACGGCGGACTGCACGGCGTCGAAATCGGTAACGTCGAACGCCATAATCTCACCAGCCGCCCCCAGTTCTGTGACCATTTTGAGCGTTTGTATGGCACCGGCCTCGTCGGAGCGGTAATTGATGATCGGATAAAAGCCGCACCTTGCCAATTCGATGCTGATGGCTCGGCCGATGCCTTTGCTCGCACCGGTCACGATTGCCGGTCTTGTGGGTGGATTTGCGGTCATGGATCCTCCGGTAAGTTTGGCCCGTTGAGCCCGTTACGCCCGTTAAGCCGGTTGTCGGAGCGGACTTCTATTTTCGAACAAAACCACATGGCCCTGTTTGGGCCGCCACGGTGCATGAAAATCTGTTGTGTCGGTTGAGTCGGTTAGGTCAGTTGTGTCGGTTAAAGGACTTTACAACCCTGAACCCTACACCCTGAACCGCTCAACCTGTAGTCTATTTTCGTGTTAAACACTCATGGCGCACTAGTACACTCTCTAATTGCCCTGCCGGGCAGGTTCGGCCGCCCGTCCGGACCACGGAGCCTCCGAGGCGCACTCGAGGCCGTCCCGGTCTTATCCCGAAGCATCTGCCGATACGTCCGAACGCAGAAGCTGCAGCATTATCTCAGCAATGATGTTTGATTCCCATTCAACGGATCCGTAAATGTCGCGGAAACCGTCGAACACCATTCGGTTTTCCGTCCGCGCGATCAAACCGGTGTTGAGCGGGATAGCGTCCACTGCCAGGCGCGCCTGACGAATGCCGACGATCCATCCTTTTTTATCGGCTGTCGGGCCGTATTTTTTTTCCCGTATCCATCCGTTGTGAATCCCGGCTGTTTGAGCCACCAGCTCGATCAGTACGATGGCCCGCACGTTTCGGCCGTCAAAAAACGGCCATTTTGCCGTAACCACCGACCGGGTAACGGCACCGTTGTCGTCGACCGCGATGATGCTGTCGACCAGCAGCATTCGATCACGATGGGGCAGGATGTTTTCGGGGTTCAAATCCAACGAGTTCATCGGGGACCCGGTTTCGTGGAGAAAAAAAGATTGAAACGAAGGCGTTTATTCAATATTATAGTTCGCTCACAGGCGGTTTGTTGATTCTTTTCCGTCCATAAACGGCTTTTTCCGCAAGCTCGGCTTCACGTCAGACAAAGCGGGAGGATACATTAATTTGGCAGTGCTGTAAAGAAAGAGCCGCTCGTCCAATGGGTGATCATAAGGGAGCGACTCCACCCGGGTGTATTTCCAAACATAAATGACTCTTTCCCGCAATTCCGGCGTCGATAGGCTCAATTGCCTGCACGGTGCACCCGCAATCGCCTCCGCGCAATTCCCCGATTTTATCGACCTTGCGAATCGTTGAGAATTCTGGATGGGAAACCGATGAAGAACCCTTTTGGGAAATCGTTGATGGACACCAGCCTCATGGAACAACTGATCAGTGAACTCAAAGTCAAAATTGTCGACCTGCTCGATCTGACAAACATTCAGCCGGAAGATATCGATGCGGACAGCCCGCTTATCGGCGGCAAGCTGGAACTCGACTCGATCGACGTGCTGGAAATGGTCATCATGATCGAAAAAGACTATGGCGTCCGAATCGAAAATCGCGAACTGGGTGAAAAAGTCTTTGCAAACCTGGCCGCCATGGCCGCCTACATCGCCGACAACGCTCCCGGCCCGCTTAAATGACCGGTGTGCGGATCTTCATAACCGGCATGGGAGTTGTCAGTCCCCTTGGATCCGGTGTTGCCGAAACCCGTGCGGCCCTTGCCGCCGGACGGCGCCATCTCGGGCCTCTGAGTCTCTTTGAGACGCCCGATAATGCGCCTCTTCCGGTCGGTCAGATCCGGATTCCCCTGGGTATGCAGGACGTTCCCCGGACACACCAGTTGGCGCGCATGGCCGCCGACCAGGCCATGGCGAACTGCCGCGAGGCACCCGATGCGGTGGTGGTGGGCACCACGACCGGCGGGATGCGGACCACCGAGGATCTTCTGAAAGAGGGTGTCAATAACCCTGCCGCGTACCGTTGGCATGCCGCCGGTTCGGTAGCCGAAGACATCGCCGATCGGGTCGGATGCAAAGGGGCCGTTTTGACCGTGTCCACCGCCTGCTCGTCGGGGGCGGTCGCGCTCAAGATGGCGTTGGAAATGTTGAGGACCGGAAAGGCCCGCCGGGTTCTCGCAGGTGGGGTCGACTCTCTGTGCCGCCTGACCTATTATGGATTCAGCGCCCTCAAGCTTATCGACCCGCTTGGCGCACGGCCCTTTGACAAGGACAGACGCGGCATGTCCGTCGGTGAGGGGGCGGCCATGTTGTTGCTGGTAGCCGACGATTCCCGCAATGCGGTTGCCGAATTCCTCGGTGCCGGCCTTTCCTGTGACGCTTACCATCCGACCGCTCCTCACCCCGAAGGGCGCGGCGCTTATGCGGCGATGGTGTCGGGGATCGATGATGCCGGCCTGGCCGCGGCCGATGTCGACTACATCAATCTTCACGGCACCGGTACGCCGGATAACGATTTGGCCGAGGCCAGGGCCGTCACGCGGTTGTTTGGGGATCGTCCGCCGCCGGTGTCTTCTTTAAAGGGTGCTGCCGGTCATCCGCTGGCAGCAGCCGGCGCCCTGGCGGCGGTGACGGCCGTGATCTGCATCGATGCCCACCTGATACCCGCCAACACAGGCGCCTGCCACCCGGACCCGGAACTGAGGCTGACTCCCGTGACCAGGCCCCGTCAGGCGGCCCTCGGCACGGTGCTGGTGAATTCATTCGGCTTCGGAGGTAACAATGCCGTCGTCGTGATCGGTGCCCCGGCGGCGGAGCGGCAGCGGGCGGTTGCGGATGTCCCCTGCCCGATGCTGGTGACCTCGGGCGCGTGTATGACCGGCGCGGGAACAACCGAGCAGACTCTGACGCGCCTGAGCGCCGGCGAATTGTGCAAGGGCGTTCTCAGCTTGAATGACATATCCGCCATTCTGCCGGCACATCGGGTCAGGCGACTCAAATGCCTGCCCCGGATGGTGATGGCGCTGGCTGAAGACGCCCGGAGTCGTTCAGGGGCCGAAGATCCGCCGGCGACCATCTTTTTCGGCACCGGCTGGGGAGCGCTGTCCGAGACACACGCATTTCTCAAAGGCCTTTACGAAACCGGGGAAAGGTTTCCCAGCCCGACCGATTTTATCGGTTCGGTGCACAACGCGCCGGCCGGTCAGGTGGCAATGATGTTCGGGACAACCGGTGCCAACGTGACCACAACCGGCGGTGATGCATCATTCGAACAGGCGCTCATCGCCGCCGGATATCTCGGCCGGGGGCAGGACCGGACGACCCTTGTCGTCGGCGCCGACGAATACCACGAACCGCTGTCGGCTCTATTTGACCCGTCCGTTCGGGCGGACGACATTCCCTCGGCCGGTGGTGCGGCGCTGCTGTTGAACCCGGATTCGACGGCGGCCGGAGTGACCGTTTTTCCGGCGTTTTACGCCAGGGCGGGCAAGGATGACGATTTTACGGCCAGGCTGGTAAAGAGCCTGGGCGGCCCGGAGCGAATCAGGGCGCGCTTCGGCGCGCTGCTGGCAGGAATCCCGGCGGCGCAGCGACAAACCGGTGCTGCTCAACTGGAGGCCTTCCGGGCCTGCTCCGGCATCACGCTACCGGTGATCGAGTATCGAAAATATATCGGGGAATTCGCCACCGCGTCGGCTGTGGCGCTGTTCATGGCGGTCACCTTCACGCAGGCCGGCACGATCCCCGCTCCACTCTGCAGCGGCCGTCTCATCCACTTGGCCGACAAGGGCACCCTGGTTTTGGGGTTCGGTAACCATGTCACGGCCGTCGAGGTCCTGCGACGATGAAGGTTCTGCTGGTCTCCGCCAATACCTTGACCCAACCGTATCCGGTCTATCCGCTCGGACTCGATTACGTCGCCGGTGCGATTGCAGACCGTCACCAGGTTCGGATCCTCGACATGAATGCCGAAGATGACGAGAATGTTCTCTTTACGGTCATCGACGGGTTTGCACCCGATGTCATCGGTATTTCCATTCGCAACGTCGACACCACCGATGCCTCCAATCCGAAGGGATTTTTTGCAGGATACAAAGCACTGACCACTGATTTGCGGGCCCGCTCCTCCGCGGCGATTATCCTCGGCGGCAGCGGATTTACCATCTTTCCGGGCGAGACGATGCGCGCGCTGGGGGCCGACTACGGAATTATCGGCGAGGGCGAACGGTTGGTCCCGCTGCTGGAGGCTTTAGAAGGTCGCCGGGATACCGCGTCGATTCCCGGCGTTGTCACGCAGCACTCCCCGGTGGACTTCCCGAACCCATGGCCTAACGGCATCGTCAGGAAGTTCGACCCGCAACTGCCGCATCTGGGCTACTATCTCGAGAATGGCGGCATGCTGAACCTCCAAACCAAGCGCGGGTGCAGCTTCAACTGCATCTACTGCACCTATCCGCACATCGAGGGGCATGTGATGCGGCTTTTCGATCCGCAGGAGGTCGCCGATACCGCCCGCCGGCTGCAGGAGGCAGGGGCCCGTTATTTTTTCGTGACCGACTCGGCCTTCAACGCCAGTGCGGAGCACAGTCTGGCCGTGGCGCAGGCCTTTAAAAAGGCCGGGGTATCCATCCCCTGGGGGGCTTTTTTTGCACCCGTCACACCGGTCGGCGACTACTACCGGATACTGGCCGACGCCGGATTGACCCATGTCGAATTCGGCACGGAATCCCTTTCCGATGCGGTACTGAAGAGCTACCGCAAACCATTTCGTACCGACCAGGTGTTCGAAGCGCATGCCGCTGCCGTGGCGGCCGGACTCTATGTCGCCCATTATGTTTTGCTGGGAGGGCCGGGCGAAACCCCCTCGACCATGGCTGAAACTCTGGAGCGTCTCGAAAGACTTGACAAGTGCGCCCTCTTCTTTTTCTGCGGGATGCGCATTTATCCCCAAACCGATCTTTACGAGATCGCGTGTCAAGACGGGCAGATTGAGGCATCCGGCAGTCTTCTGGAACCGATCTTCTACCGGTCGCCCGAGATCGGCGGCCGCGAGATCATGGCCCGGGTGCGGGAGCGTGCCGGCGGGCGATTGAACTGGATTATCGGAGATGGCGGGGAACAAACCGCCGGTGTTATTTCGAAAATGCATGCGCGCGGGTATTCCGGCCCTCTTTGGGAGCTCCGCATTCGATGAATGGTTCGTAGCGCGGGTTAGTGGTTGATTTTTTTATTAAATTCGATTATAAACTTAAATTTTATGTGGCATGAGTTGAATCATATCGACATCTCCGAAGCGGGTGAAATCTCGACCGAGATTCGGGTGCCTCCGGAATCGCAGTGGTTTTCCGGCCATTTTCCCGGCGAGCCCATTCTGCCGGGAATCGCCCAACTCGGGATTGTTTACGACACGGTGTGCGGGGCACGGAAACGACTCTTCAGCCTTGCCGGATTCAGCCGGGTCAAGTTCAAAAAGATCATCAGACCGCAGGACTGCCTGAAAATAACGGTGGCGCCAAAAGCGGACAAAGAAGGTGTCTTCACTTTTCGGATCGTCGTCGACCGCGACATCGCCTGCAGCGGCAGCATGACGCTCAGGGCTCGCGAAAAAATGCCTGATATTTAAAAGCAAGGAGTGTACAAGAATGAGCAGCATTGACAACATCATCCTCCGAGTGGTCGAAATCATGATCCAGGAACTGAAACTCGAAGATGTGACGCCTGAAACGTTCGATCCTCAGATCGACCTCGTGGACGAGGTCGGCATCGACAGTATGGACCTGGCTACCGTCGCGTTGGTGATCCGCGACGAATATGCCATCCGAATCGATGAAGACGACTATCCGAAACTGACCAATGTTCAGTTGATAGCCGAGTATGTTGAACGGAAATTAAGCGAAAAGGCGGCCGAAGGAGCCGCTGCTTAGGATCGTGGCGATTGTGAACAAAATAACAGAAACAGTTGAGACCCCGGTCGCTGCGGCGGAATGGAAGTTTTCCGATATTCTGGCCGACCCCCTGATCAGAGAACGCTGGCAGAAAGTTAGAAAATGGTTCTTTTTGCGGGAATCGACCTACGACATGACCAACCGCTGCAATGTTCGCTGCGACGGGTGTTATTATTACGAGGGTGATAAACAGTTTGCCCCCGAAAACAGTGACCCTCAGGCGTGGCGCCGGCTGATGCAGGCGGAAAAGAAACGGGGGATCACCTATGTCGTGCTGGCCGGTGCCGAACCCGCTCTGGTTCCCGAACTCTGCGAGGTCTGCTACCAGGAAATGCCGCTCGGGGCCATTGCCACCAACGGGCTGAAAGCGATCCCATCCTCGATTCGATATCGGATTCACATTTCCGTGTGGGGGTCGGATGAGACCAGTCTGAGGATTCGCAAGGCCAAAAACATGCTGCGGCGGCAGCTCGACAATTACGGCAATGATCCCCGGGCCGTTTTCGTCTATACGTTTACGCGCGAGAATATCGATCAGGCTCGACCGGTTGCGGATCGACTGGCTGACGCCGGATGCCGGCTGACCTTCAACATGTTTTCGGCGCCGGTGGGCTTTAACGGAGATCTGCGCCACTCGGCGGCTTCACTCGAGAAATGCCGAAACACCATGATCGACCTGTTGGAAAGGTATCCGGACACGGTCCTTTTTTCCCGCTACAACGCCGTCGTCCACACCCACTCGTCCGGACTGCATGACCTATTCAGCTGTCCATACCCCCGCATGAATCCGTCCACCGCAATCGGGCTCGGGCGGTCATTCCGACAGTATCGGACGGACCTCACCTGGAATCGAAGCGCGGCCTGCTGTGTTCCGGATACAGATTGCGAAGACTGCCGGCATTACGCCGCCGGCAGCGCCGTGGTCACGGCCCGCATGTTTCGACACGCAACGGATCCCGGCAGCTTCAAGGCCTGGCTCGACTACGTGGACACGTATCTTGCCGTATGGGTCATGGGGTATGAGAAGGGCGCCAATCTGTCGGATGCTTTGACCGCCCCGCCCGGACGTCGACTTTTCTGATCGCGGAAACCGAGGATAATGATTCTTTACCCGCCATCGGCAGGTTATCAGGGAGATATTTTATGAAAACCGTCAGCTCCTTGCTGGATTCGGAATGGTATGCTCGCTATAAACGGATTTCAAAGCTCAACATCCGCAGCTCGATCTACGACGTCACCAATCGGTGCAATCTGCGCTGCAAAGGCTGCTTTTTCTTCTCCTCGGACGAACACAAGGCGGCGCCCGAGGAAACGGATATCAAAAAGTGGGAAGCGTTTATCGACCGGGAAAAGGAACGCGGTGTGAACCTTGCCATTTTGATCGGCGGGGAACCCACGCTGTGCATGGACCGGGTCGAAGCCTTCTACAAGCGACTGCCCACTTTCTGCGCCACCAACGGATTGATCAAGGTGCCGCGCGACCGGTTTCCCGATATGATGATCGGAATCTCACTGTGGGGCGATGAGCAGGACGAAAAGACCCTGCGCGGCAAAGACACGTTTCGCATATCGAGCCAAAATTACGCCGGTGACCCCTATGTATACTATCTCTACACCATCACCCCGAACCAGATCGGGAAGACGGAAAGAATCATCCGCAAAATCAGCGATTCAGGCTTGAAGGTCCACATGCAGCTGCTCTCCAATGATGAAGGCGTCGACGGGTTTTCATGGACGCCGCAGCAGCTTGCGGACATCCGCACGGAAATGGACGCGATGCTGGATGCCTATCCGGCGGCCGTCATCTCATCGAAATACTATCACGAAATCATCACAACCGGCAAAATGCTGGGACGTCGCTTCGGTTGGGACCAGTGCCCATCGGTCACTCTGCCGCTGGACCACCGCAACCCACAGCCGAAACGCCTGATCGACTTCATTCGCTGGGCTTCGGATCTGAAGACCATGCATCGCTGCTGCACCTCGGAAACCAGGGACTGCTCAACCTGCAAGGACGGCGCCGCGCATATGAGCTGGGTGATGGTCAATAAACGCGCGCACATCCGCACGACCAAAGACCTGCAAAACTGGATCGAGGTCTACGAGATGTTTGCCAAGCTTTACCAGTTTATTCCCTGGTGATGGTTCAGGGTTCAAAGGTTCAGGAATCTGAGAGTTCAAGGTTCTGGGTTTCAATTGTCAATTTCGGATTGGTTTCGAATTCCTATTTGCGAGTTTCAAGTTTCTATTTACTGGTTCCGGGTTATCCGCTTAGTGGGACCCAGTCTATTTTCGCACGAAAACATGTGATCTATGACCTCACCCCCTCCCGTCATTGTCGGCTACGATGTTGTTTCCGCGTTGGGGACCGACCTTGAAACCCAGTGGGGCCGGGCCGTCAAAGGACACAGCGGGATCGGACGACTGACCCGGTTTCCTGTTTCGGAGGGATTCCCGGTCCGGATTTCAGGGGAGGTGGCTGAAATCGACACCGACCCATACCCCTTCCTGAGCCCGCGCAGTTTGGCACTTTGGCCTTCTCCGATTTTCAAGTATGCCATGCTGGTGGGTCACCGGGCCCTCGCCAAAAGCGGTATCGACATCAGCCCCTCGCTGTCACCGCGGGTCGCCGTCACTTTCAGCTCCGCGGTCGGCGGGCAGGATGCCGTCCTGGCGGCCGACCGGCGGATGATTGCCGAGGGCAGGCTGCCGCCGCCCTACGCCAACCCCAACTCGTGCATCAACATGGTGGGCGGCAAAGTATCCATTCTGACCGGGGCGACCGGTCCGATCACGTCCACCATCACCGCCTGCGCCACCGGGGTGACCTCGATGATCATCGGTGCCCTGCTGCTGGAGGCCGGCAGGGCTGATGTCGCCATTTGCGGGGCGGTCGATTTCGCCCTGGTCGAGCCGATTGTGGCCGGTTTTGCGACCATGAACGGCGCCTATCAGGAAAAACCGGGCGAGCCGGAGCCGCCGTCACGCGCCAGCCGGCCTTTTTCCGTCGACCGCCGTGGATTTGTTATTTCCGAAGGCGCGGGATGCATTATCCTGGCTACCCGGGACTTCGCCACCGCCCACGATCTGAAGCACGGCATCGAGTTCGCCGGATGGGCCATGACGTCGGATGCCGGCCATTTCGTGGCACCCCGACTGGAGACCGTCGCCCGGTGCATGGCCGAGAGCATTGACATGGCGGGGATATCGGTGCATGATGTCGCCTCCGTAAATGCCCATGCAACTTCCACGAAAGTGGGCGACAGGGTCGAATACCAGGCCCTCCGAACAATTTTCGGCGATCATCTTCCGCCGGTCTCGGCCAATAAATCCTTGATCGGTCACGCCATGGGCGCCTCCAGCGCGATCGAGACCATCTTTGCGGTGGAAGGGATGCTCAGAAGTACTCTCCTGCCGACCATCAATTACACGCTCGATCCGGAGATACCGCTCGATTGCGTGGCTGAGGGTGCGCGGCGGCTGGACCAGGAGTTCGTGCTGAAGAACTCCTTCGGGTTCGGCGGATGCAATGCCTGCGTGGTGCTGCACAGAACAGCTTGACCGACTTGGCACCGAATAGGTTGACAGCTCATGAAAGCTCCTCTCAACAGGCGCGTCTTCGTCGTGGGATACGGGGCGGCGACGCCGCTGGGCAAGACGTTCGATACCACCTGGCAGCGGGCGGTCAACGGCGAGGCGGGCTTCAGACGATTGACCCGATTCTCGATGGACTCGGGCTTTTCCATCGTGGGGGAGATCCCGGACTGGGACCCGAACGCACTCGATTTTATTAGTCCCAGGGAGGTCTATAACTGGAACGCCGGTTATGTCTTTCTGACCATGGCCGTCTGCAACGAGGCGCTTCTCCGGGCCGGACTGTCCATCGACGGCGACACCGGCCCCCGAACCGCCTGCCTGATCGGTTCGGCCCTGAACGGCACCGACGCCTTCCGGGTCGCCATGGACAATTACGTGAACCGGGGACCGCTTAAGGTCAGCCCCTACCTGCTGCCCAACCTGTGCGCCAACGTCCCCGCCGGCAAGGCCGGCATGCTGAAGGGGTTCACCGGGCCGATATTCTCACCTCAGGGGGCCTGTGCTTCCGGCAACCATGCCATCGGCATCGGTGCCCGGATGATAAGGGACGGGGATTGTGACTTTGCTCTTGTCGGCGGCGTCGACACCGCTTTGATTCCCGAAATCATCCAGGGATTCGCCAACATGATGGCCACCATATATGTCGGACCCCGGGACCGCGCCTATGCCGATCCGGGGCAGGCATCGCGACCCTTCAGCCTCGACCGCAAGGGGATCGTCCTGTCCGAAGGTGCGGGAGTTTTGGTTCTTGCGGCCCAAGAGACGATGGCGTCTTGCGGCCTGACCCCGCGCGCCGAGGTCATGGGCATCGGCTGGACCTCCGATGCTCACCACTTCACATTGCCGAATGCCGCGACGATCGTTAACGCCATCAAGGAAGCCCTCGATGATGCCGGCTTGATGCCGGGCGACATCGGATACGTCAACGCGCACGGCACCTCGACCCAGAAGGGCGACAGGGTCGAGGTCGAGTGCCTGAGAGAGGTGTTCGGCCCGAAATTGGCGAACATACCGGTTTCTTCAAACAAATCCCAGATTGGACACACCCTGGGGGCGTCCGCCGCGATCGAAGCTGCTCTGGGAATCGAGGCGATGCAGCAGGGATTGCTTCTGCCGACCGTCAATCATGTGCCCGACCCCGAACTGACCGATGTTGACGTGGTCCCGCACAGTGCGCGCCGGCAGAGGTACGAGTTTTTCCTCTCCAATTCCTTCGGATTCGGCGGGACCAACTGCTGTGTCGTTTTCAGAGGAGTGTGATGTGAGACCGAAACCCTTTGTCCCGCGGGTACTCGACGGCGACAAGCGCTATGTCCGGGATGAAACCGAGGGGCTGGTCTGGCACTGCAGTCGGCTCAGGACTCTCTATGCCGACACCGATCGCTCGCAGGTGGTGTATCACGCCAATTTCTTGCGCTATTTCGAATTCGGGCGGGCCTCCCTGATGCGCGACACCGGTTACCCCTATAAGGAAATCGAGGAAAGCGGGACCATCTATCCGATCATCGAAATCGGCGTCAGCTATTACAACCCGGTCTATTATGACGATGCCATGTGCATCTACACCCGGCCGTCCCTTCTCGAAAGGGTCAAACTCCGGTTCGATTATGTCATTACGCGGGAAGAGACCCGCGATATGGCCTGCAAGGGATTCACGCGCCACTGCGCGGTCAATGCCGCAGGAATCCCTGTTGAGGTAGACGACAAGACAGCCCAGCTATGGAAGATCTTTCCGGAATAGTCGAATCGGCGAGCATACCCTTGGAAATCCCTCTACGACCTTACCTGAAGGACCATTGCGTCGACGGCCGCGCCGTGTTGCCGGCGGTGGAAGCTGCGGAGTTGCTGGCGCGGGCGGCCGGGAGGTTTCAGCCCGGAACGGATGTAACCGCCATGGCCGATCTGCGGTTTGACAAATTCCTGTTTCTCGATCCTGAAGCACAGACCACAGCGGCCTTCTGCGAACTGGCGCTGCACGAGAACGGCGACATTCAAGCCGTGCTGGCAACCCGTACAAAATCGAAAAAGGCGGCCATGACGCGCGTCAAGGAGCATGCCGCCGTGCGGTTTTTACGTCGGAAACCCGACAATCAGATAACCGATCTGGCGCTCGATCTGGCATCCGCTTTGGAGGGGGCCTGTTTTACCGTCGAGACCGATGACATCTATCGGGAACTGGTTCCCTTCGGGCCGGCGTTTCGCAACGTGACACGGCTGCACGTCGCCGCCGGCGGGGCCATTGCAGAAATCAGGGCCCCTGCCGATCCGGCGGGTGAAGAAGGGACGAGACAGCTCGGGTCGCCTTTTCCCCTCGATGCGGCCTTTCACGCCGCCTGCGTCTGGGGGCAGCGTTTCGCAAATGTCGTCGCGTTCCCCTTGGCCGTCGACCGGCGCAGGATTTACCGGAACACCCGCCCCGGCGATACGTATTTCGGACACGTAACCCCCGATCGGGTGGAACCGGGCCTGCTGATTTTCGACCTGCGGATATTTGACGGCGGCGGCCGGCTATGTGAGACAGCTGCCGGTGTGCGCATGCGCGATGTCAGCGGCGGAAAGCGGGTACCACCCCGATGGATCACGAGGGGAGGGCAGAAGCAGACAGCGGAGCGGATCGCCGCACACTGTCGGGCAATTTCGGTGATCGAACTGGAATCCGTGACGCCGTTTGCGGAAAAAGTGCTGTCGGCGGAAGAAAAAATCCGCTTCGATAAAATGGGCGATCGGCGCCGAAAGAGTTTCCTGGCGGCGCGACTGGCCTGCAAACGAGTTTCCAGGACCCTTTCCGGCCATGACGAAGTGACCGATCCCCGGGACATCACCACCGTCTGTGCGGACAGGCCGCATCCCTGCTGCCCCAGGACAGACGGGGGCGCTGTTTGTGCGTGTTCGGTGTCACACGACAACCGGTTCAGCGTCGCGGTGGCTTGCGACCGGCCGGTGGGAATCGATGTCGAAAAGGTTTCCGCGCGCGTGCTGAAATCACGCCGCCTTTTTATGAGTGAATCGGAGATGGACCTGGTTCGGGCATCTCCGCTCGGCGATGTTGAAACTGCCGTGCGAATCTGGTCGATCAAGGAAGCGGTGACCAAGGCCCTGGACATTAATCTGGCCGACGCATGGCGACGCGTTCGGGTCACGACCGTCGGCGCTTATGAAAGCCATTTTCAAATCGATGACCAGGACCTGTGCACCGCGTTTCACGACATCTTGGAAGGGCACGTTTTTTCCCTTTTTTGCCGGACGGGATGCACCGACGTCAAAAATGGCAATTCAGGGTGAGCGGTTTCTTGCCCGGAGCGAGTCCTAAAGGTCATGGATAACGGTGCTGTAATTTTTCCATGGCCATCCGTGCGGCCCATCTTAGAAATATGCGGGTATACTCGGCCCCGGCCAAATACATGCCGGCCAGAAAAACCAGGTGGGAGAGGCCGTAGGTCAGGGGCCCACCGATAATCGCCACCAGGGGTTTCTGCAGGTAGACGGCCAAGGCCGACAGTGCACCGACGGCCGGCCAGCCGATAACGTAGCTGAAGCCGATCAGAGATACGCCCGCGATGACTCTGATCGAGGGTCGTTGTTTGAAAGCGGTCAGATCCGCTTTCTCGGCGACGGCTGAACGCACAAATTCGGTTTGTGCGATTTTTCTGATGAACTTCGATCTTAATTGCACGCGTTAGGGTCCATCCTTGGTTAATCAAACGACACGCATTGGTTATGGATCATACGCGATTCGCTGTCCGGCGATCAAGAATTTTGAACACGGGCGCACGATATTTTGCTGTCAGGGAGCAAGGGTATGCGTTGAAAGTCGCCTGTCAACCTGCTATAGGTTTTAAGATAAAGATTTTGGACTGCCGGTATCGGTCGCCGGCGTATTATAATGCAGCCCCCTCTCTCTGGCCTTGTCCAAAGCTTTATCTTAAAGCCTATATGAACTCCGACTGAACCCCCGGATTCGCGATGTCGAGCAACGCCGACTGCATGGATGATTTACTCTGTCGGACCTGGATAAAGAGATGACGGAAGCGTCTTTGGCCAGCCTGTGGACCTATTTCGACAACATCTATTGCATTTCACTGGATGAGCGCCAAGACCGGCGCCGGGCGGCCCGGAATCAGTTCGATAAAGTCGGTCTGGCGGACCGGGTCGAATTCGTCATCGTGGAAAAGCATCCGGTCGACGCCGAGCAGGGAATATACGAATCTCACATGGCCTGCTTGCGAAAGGGAATTGCAGCCGATGCTCAAACCATGATGATATTCGAAGATGACATTGTATTTGACCGTTTCAGCGCGACGGTGCTGGCCGATTGCCTCGATTTTCTGTCGAAAACTTCTTCGTGGAAGATTTTTTTCCTTGGATGCCTCGTGTACCGCAGCCGAAAGACGGAAAACAGAGCCGTGTTGAAGGTGCGCTACCGCAGTTTGACCCATGCCTATGCCGTCGAGCGCCGGTTCGCCGAAATGCTGGTTGCGATGCCCAGGGAAAAAAAACCATATGATATTCTGCTGCGTCACGTTGCCAGGGACTCCTATGCAGCCCATCCGGCTTTTGCCTTCCAAAGCGATGCCCGGACCGACAACATGCGCCTGCTGATGCTCGACAGGTTTCGCCGGATGTGCGGGGGGCTTGCAAGAATTCAGAAGATGAATGAGTGGTTTTATCACAATCGATTGGCCATCATAGGGGTTCACATTTTTATCATCGTTTTTCTGCTGATGTTGGTCGCCCGTTCTTGACCGCCGGATACTTTTATTGATGAAGACCCCATTGAATTGGCGCTTCCTCTCGCTCACCGTACTGGCCGTGACCGCCCTGTTCGTCCTCGGGCTCTACCGGATCACTATCGACACGGACATCGTCGGTTCTCTTCCCCAAAACGACCCGGTCATAGCAGACGCGGCCTACCTGTTCACGCATCATCCCATGCAAAGCCAGGTCGTCGTGGATGTCACCCTCGCAAAGACCGATCTTGAGGCCCTGATCGCTTGCGGCCGGCAGGTCGAAAAGCGGTTGAATCAGAGCGGACTGTTCAGAAGTGTCGGCCTGGAGGACGCCCAAAAGCTGATGCCCGACCTGCTCAACACCGTGACGGCGAACCTGCCGATGCTCTTTTCGACCGAGGAACTGAGAGATCACATTCAACCGCTGCTCGAGACTGCAGAAATAAGGCGGCGGTTGGAACAGGTCATGACGAGTCTGCAAGGTCTCGAGAGCATCGGACAAGCGGAATTGATTTCCCGGGACCCACTGAATTTCAGAGGCCTTGTTCTGTCCAGGCTGTCGCAGCTGGCCCCTTCGGCCGGTGCCAGCATTCACAGAGGGTATCTTCTCTCCGCCGACAATCGCCATCTTCTGGTGACCGCCGCACCGCGTTCATCGGGCACGGACACGGTGTTTGCCCGAGCGGCGACGGAACTGATGAACCGGCTGTCGGCCGAACTCAACCGCGAATTCGGGCGAGCGGGGCAGCGGGTGATTCTGACCCCGGTCGGCGCCTACCGTGCGGCCCTCGACAACGAGCAGATCATCAGAAAGGACGTTACGGTCGCCATAACGCTGGCCACCATCGGTATCGCGGTGCTGCTTGTCTTCGCCTTTCCGCGGCCCGTTCTCGGCCTTTTCTCCCTGCTGCCGGCCGTCGCTGGAACCATGCTGGCACTTTTCGTCTTCTCTCTCTTCCACGATTCGATATCGATCATGGTGCTCGGTTTTGGGGGGGCGATCATATCGATCACCGTCGACCAGGGCATTGCCTATCTGCTTTTTCTGGATCGGCCCCAAACCGCCAGCGGGAAAGAGGCGTCCGAAGAGGTCTGGAACGTGGGACTGCTGGCCGTGCTCACCAGCATCGGTGCCTTTGGTGCCCTGTGCCTCAGCGGGTTTCCCGTGTTTGTCCAGCTGGGGCAGTTCACGATGCTCGGGATCGGGATTTCCTTTATCTTTGTTCACACCGTCTTCCCGAAGATCTTTCCTGAAATGCCGGCGGGAAGGCAACGCACCCTGCCTCTGCAGAAGGCTGCGGATGCGATGGCCATGACCGGCCGTAAGGGGCTGTGGACCGCAGTTGGCTTTGCCGCAGTGATGCTGATCTTTGCGAAACCGGTGTTCAATGTGAGCCTGCAGGCCATGAACACCGTCGGCAGTGACACCCGTGCGGCCGAACAACTTCTGGCCGAGGTGTGGGGGGGCATCTTCGACAAGGTCTACGTCTTGACAGCAGGTGACAGTGTCGCAGAGCTTCAGCACAAGGGCGATCTTCTGGCTGAAAAACTGGAAAAGGATCTGGAGGCCGAATTCCTGTCCGCGGGTTTCGTGCCGTCCATGATTTTTCCCGGCCAAGACCGCCGGCAGAAGAATTTCGCCGCCTGGAAGCAATTCTGGACACAGGGGAAAGTTGAAGACCTCGAGCGGGATATCGGCCAGCAGTCCGCTTCAATCGGATTTGCCGCCGATGCCTTCGCTCCCTTTTATCAAATGCTGCGGACCGATACCGAACCAGCCGCGAGTGTCGGGATCCCGGTCGAATACCTGAACTTTTTGGGTATTTCCAAAATTGCGGACGGATCGAGCTGGATCCAGGTGGCTACCCTCACCACCGGCCCGGCGTATGACGCGCACCTTTTTCATGAGCGGTACGGAATGACAGGCCGGCTGTTCGACCCCGGGTTTTTCTCGGAAAGATTGGGGAAGCTTCTTTTCCACACTTTCCTGAAACTGTTTTTCATCATTGCGCTGAGCGTCGCTTTTCTTGTGACTGTATTTTTTCTCGACACGGCCCTTACAATCGCCTGTCTGCTGCCGGTCGTGTTCGCGCTCATCGCCACCCTGGGCACCATGACCATCATCGGGCATCCACTGGACATTCCGGGACTGATGCTGTCGATCGTCGTTCTGGGGATGGGGATCGACTACTCCCTTTTCTTTGTCCGCTCCTATCAAAGGTACGGCGAGTTAAGTCATCCGTCTTTCAGCCTGATCCGCATGACGGTTTTCATGTCGGGGGTCTCGACCCTGATCGGATTCGGCACTCTTTGTACGGCCGATCACTCCCTGCTCAGAAGCGCCGGTCTCACATCGTTTCTGGGCATCGCCTATTCGATGATCGGGGCTTTCCTCATTCTGCCGCCGGTGCTCGACCACATTCAGAAAAAGCGTCAGGCCAAAGCCCCCAAAAGCGGGAGCCTGCAAGACCGGGTGCTGAATCGCTACCACGACATGGAAGCCTATCCGCGGTTCTTTGCGCGGTTTAAAATGCGCTTCGACCCGATGTTTCTCGAATTGCAGCAAATCCTGCAATCCAGCGACGGAATCAAGACGATCATCGACATCGGCTGCGGATACGGGGTGCCGTCGAGTTGGCTCCTCGAGCGGTTTCCGGAAGCCCGTATTTTCGGGATCGAGCCGTCGAAGAAACGGGTCAGAATCGCGTCATTGGCGGTGG
>JAQAZR010000256.1:0-3321 GCA_032127235.1 Deltaproteobacteria bacterium | reverse complement strand
ATTCGCAATCTTTCTTGACTTGGAAGGAAAACCCGTGCACATCTCCGAAGGCGTTCTCTCGGCGCCGGTTCTGGTTGCGGGCGGGGCACTGGCCGCGGCTGGAACGGCGATCGGCCTCAAAAAAATCGATTACGATCATCTCGCCAGGGTCGGGATTCTGTCGGCAACCTTTTTCGTCGCCTCCCTGGTGCATGTTCCCATCGGTCCGTCCAGTGTCCACCTGATCCTGAACGGCATCGTCGGGCTGTTGTTGGGATGGGCGGCCTTTCCGGCGATTCTGGTGGCCCTCCTATTGCAGGCCGTCTTTTTCCAATTCGGCGGTATCACCACCCTGGGTGTCAACACCATCATCATGGCCCTGCCGGCGGTCATCTGCTTTTACCTGTTTGCGCCCCTGATGCACAAAAACCAAAGGATTCTTCTTCTGGGTGGATTCGGGTGCGGGTTTTGTGCCGTCTTTTTCGGCGCCCTCCTCGTGGGCCTGGCCCTGATGTTCACGGAGGAAAATTTCCTGGCGGTCGCCACGCTGGTGGTTACCGCCCACATACCGGTCATGATCATCGAAGGTATCATCACCGCCTTCTGCGTCGTATTTCTCAAGAAGGTTCAGCCGGCCATGCTGCCATAAATTTATCCGTTCGGATAAATTTATTATGTGAGAATAATGATGATAAAAAAAGGACAATCCAAGAGCATTATGGTCAATATTACCGAAAAAATGGGGTCGCTGAAGATCGGGCTGATTTCTCTTGTCGCGGCCGTGTTTCTGCTGCATCCTTGCAGTCAGGCGCTGGCTCACAACGTGACCGTCTTCGCATGGGTCGAAGGGGACACTGTGCACGTCGAGAGCAAATTCAGCGGCGGGCGCAGGCCGGTGGCCGCACCCGTGGAAGTCTTCGACACCCGGGGCAACCTTCTGCTGAAGGGGGTGACCGATGACAACGGCGAATTCTCCTTCAAGGTGCCGGAAAAAACCGAAATGAAAGTCGTCCTGCTGGCCGGCATGGGTCACAAGGGAGAGTGGACCATTCCACTTTCGGATCTTGAAGATGGCAGCCTCGGCACACCGTCCCAGGCGACGGGAACCGGCTCACAGCCACCCGCCTCGACCAACCCGGATCAAGCGCAGAGTGCGGCAGACGCTATGAGCGGCAATCCGGTTCCCGCCGGATATGTGACCGCCGCCGAGATCCGGAATGCAGTCGAGGGAGCGTTGGACACGAAACTGAAGCCGGTCCTGAAATTGCTGGTCGAAACGCGCCAGAGCGGACCTTCGGTTACCGACATTCTCGGCGGCATCGGTTACATCTTCGGGTTGATCGGCGTGGCCGCCTATTTCAGCAGCAAACGTCGAAAATCTTGATTGTTTGGCATTGACTCGGTTGTCCGATGTTCAACGAAACCTTCGCCATCGGTGATTCGATCATCCACCGCATCGATCCACGCTTCAAGGTGGTGGCTGCGGTCGTATTTTCGATTGTCGTGGCCGTATCGTATCGATTCCCCACCCTTCTCGCCGCCCTGGTTGCGGCCGTCATCCTCACGCTGGCAGCCCATCTGAATCTGAAAGCCGTCGGCGGCCGGCTTCTGGTCGTCATCGGCTTTCTTGTTTTGCTGTGGGTCCTCTTGCCATTGACCTTCGAGGGGGACACGCTCACCCGTATCGGGCCGTTGACCCTTACCCGTCCCGGGGTGATTCTGGCCGCCCAGATTTCGCTCAAGTCGCTGGCTATTCTGTTGGCCTTCATCGCTCTTGTCACGACCATGAACTTCACCACTTTGGGTCATGCTCTTGACCGTTTGCACCTGTCAGGAAAATTCGTCCACCTCTTGCTGATGACCTACCGCTATATTTTCGTGATCGAGCAGGAATACCAGCGCATGGTCCGCGCGGCAAAAATACGCGGCTTTCGACCGGGAACAAACGTCCATACATACAAGACGTTTGCCTACTTCATCGCCATGCTCTTCGTGCGCGCCGCATCCCGCGCCGACCGCGTGTATCGCGCCATGCGCTGCCGCGGTTTCAACGGTCGCCTTTACTGTTTGGCCGATTTCCCTCCCCACCCCTCAAACTGGGTTTTCGCGGGACTCATGGCGATTTCGGTCATCGGGTTGGCCCTACTGGAGTGGGGCAAAATCCTGTAATTCGTTTGCTTTTTAGTTGAATTCGACTGTATATTAACGGACAAACTGACCAGCCGGTGGCAACTATTTTAATCCGCCTGCGGCCCCAGCGGAGCCTGGCCCACAGGCTCCAAGAGTCGACCAGCCAATGCCAGAAAATCCGATCATCAAAATCGACGGCATCTCGTTTCACTATCCGGGCGCAGCGCCGGTGCTGAAAGACCTCGACTTTACCCTCTTCGAGGGGGACCGCATCGGTCTGATCGCGCCCAACGGCAGCGGCAAGACCACCCTTTTTCACATTATCATGGGGTTGCTCAAGCCAACGGCCGGCCGTATCGAGATTTTCGGCCAGAATGTCGCCGTAGAAGCGGATTTTACCGCCGTCCGCCGCCGGATCGGCCTGCTTTTCCAGGATGCCGACGACCAGCTCTTCAGCCCGACGGTGTTGGAGGACGTCGCTTTCGGCCCTCTCAATCTCGGAAAAAGCAAGGCAGACGCGATCGCAATATCCCTTAAGACCCTGTCTTTCCTCGGACTCGATGGTTTTGAGGACCGGATCACGATCCGGCTCTCCGGCGGTGAAAAACGACTGGTGGCATTGGCCACGGTACTGGCCATGGAGCCGCGGGCCATGCTGCTGGACGAACCGAGCGCCGGGCTGGACGAAGCCACCAAAAACAGGTTGGTCGACATATTGAAAACCCTTGACATCAGCTATGTCATCGTCTCCCACGAGTTCGATTTCCTGTCTGAGGTCACCGACAGGATCTACACCCTTCAAAACGGCCGGATTCAAGTGGACACCGCTGCCCACCTCCACAAACATGTGCATGCACATCTATACGGCGTTCAGCCCCATAAGCACGATTGAAAATCGCCGGTCTTCGAGCGGGCGGTCTCAGGTTTCAGCTGCCGCCTCAAAGAAACCCGCGCGGCAGCTTTCTCCGGGGCGGGGAAGCTTCGGAGTGATAATGTCGACTTTATAAAAGGCCATCTCGGATCACAGGCGACTCATGCTTTTTTTTAGCAGACCCACAAAAAATCTCACGAAGTGCTTCCCTTATTGAGGAGGGACCATGGACAAAAACCTTACAAAAAATGAAAAAGCCGGGTTGTGGTTGATTGCGCTGATCTCGGTTGCAGCGGTTGTCGGCTTGCTCATCCATGGACCGATACCCCAATCTCAAGACT
>JAQAZR010000255.1:0-10945 GCA_032127235.1 Deltaproteobacteria bacterium | reverse complement strand
TCTCAGCGCCGAGACGATATCCTGGATCCAAGGCACCGTTATGAAGCTGGATATCGTCGCCGGAAACATCATGATGGAAGAGGCGAAAATCGGCGGAATAACACCCGACATGTTGATCTTGAGCGGCAGATGCGTGCTTTGACCGCCGTACATGCGTCTTCCGACCACCCGTTTGGCATATTGCACCGGAATGCGCCGCTGCCCTTGCTCGACGAATATAATCACCGCGATCACGGCCACCATCAGCACGAGCAGGATGATAATGGGAAAAACGCTCATCGCCCCCGTCGACACCAGACGGAAGGTGTTGCTTATGGCGGTCGGCATGCGCGCGACGATGCCGGCAAAAATGATCAGAGAAATGCCGTTGCCGATGCCGCGCTCAGTGATCTGCTCACCCAGCCACATGATAAAAGCCGTACCGGCCGTAAGGGTGATAACCGACATCAGGCGGAACCCCCAGCCCGGCACGATCACGGCCCCCATTCGTTCGAGTCCGATACTGATGCCGAAACCCTGAATGATGCTCAGAATGACCGTTCCGTAACGGGTGTATTGGGTGATTTTCTTGCGCCCCTGCTCGCCTTCCTTCTTCAATTGCTCCAAATGCGGAATCACAACCGTCATCAATTGCAGAATAATAGATGCACTGATGTACGGCATGATACCGAGAGCGAAGACCGATAGCTTTTCGAGCGCACCGCCGGAGAACATGTTAAAGATTCCGAGAATCGTGCCCTTGGCCCGATCGAAAATCTCCGCCAAGGCGACGCTGTCGATGCCCGGTACCGGAACGTGTACCCCCACCCGATAGACCACCAGCAGCGCCAGGGTGTACAGGATCCTGCGTTTGAGTTCGGGGATTTTGAAAATATTGCCGAAACCGCCGCCGATCATAATTGCGCAACCTCTACCGTGCCACCCGCCGATTCAATCTTCTGTCGGGCGCTCTGGCTGACCAGATCGATTTTAACCGTCAGGGGAATATCGATGTCGCCTTGACCCAGAAGCTTTACGCCGTCGCGCCGTCCCTTTACAAGACCGGCCCGCACCAGAGCCGCTTCGTCGACGACACTGCCGCGCTCCATTTTTGCCAGGTCGCGAATATTAATGACGGCATAGGTTTTCTTGAAAACATTTGTGAAGCCGCGCTTCGGCAACCGGCGGTGGATGGGCATCTGCCCGCCTTCGTATCCGGGCCGCACTCCGCCGCCCGATCGACTGTTTTGACCCTTGGAGCCTCGACCGGCCGTTTTGCCCCATCCGGAGCCGACACCGCGACCGATGCGTTTGCGGGCCTTGCGGGCACCGGGTGCCGGTGCCAGATCATTGAGCCTCATTGGTCACCTCCACGGCCGTGACGAGATGCGATACGGCTTCAACCATGCCTCTGATGGCCGGCGTATCATTTCTCAGGACACTTTTGTTGAGCTTACCGAGTCCCAGACCGCGCAGAACCCGGCGATGTTTTTCCGGCCTGCCGATCATGCTTTTCACCATGGTTATCTTCAGTTTCCCTGCCATCGAAAAAAACCTTTCCGGTCATAAACGGGCATATACCCGATAAAAATAGCCTCATTGCGCCCGTTGATCAAAGCTCTTCCACTTTGATGCCGCGACGGTTAGCGACCTGCTCCCGGCTTTGAAGCTGTTCAAGACCGGCAATGGTCGCTTTGACGACGTTGTGTGGATTGTGAGAACCCATGCATTTGGTGAGGACGTTTTGGACGCCTGCAGCCTCGAGCACCGCCCGCACAGCACCGCCGGCAATGAGACCCGTACCGGCGGATGCCGGTTTCAAGAGGACCTTGCCCGCACCGAACCTTCCGATGGTTTCGTAGGGAAGGGTTCCTTCCACCAACTGCACTCGGATCATACTCTTTTTGGCTTTCTCCACGCCCTTCCGAATCGCCTCGGGAACCTCGCCGGCTTTTCCCAGGCCGCAGCCAACGTTGCCCTTGCCGTCACCGACAACGACAATCGCGCTGAAACTGAACCTGCGACCGCCCTTGACGACCTTGGCAACCCGGTTGATGTGAACGACCTTGTCGATCAACTGATATTCATCTGCATCCTGTTTGTACAAGAACCCGCCTCCTTATATTGGCTGAAAAAGGTGATCGCCTCTAAAATTCAAGCCCACCTTCGCGGGCACCTTCCGAAACCGCTTTGACCCGGCCATGGTAAAGGAAGCCGTTCCGATCAAAAACGACGCATTTGACGCCCTTTGCGATAGCGCGCTCCGCGATAAGCTTCCCGATCCGATTGGCAATCTCAGATTTTTTGCCGCCATCGGCCCGCTCCTTCTCGGCTTTTTCCAGGCTGCATGCCGCCGCGAGGGTCCGACCGCTCGTGTCGTCAATCACCTGGGCATAGATGTGCCGCGCGCTGCGAAAAACCGTCAGCCGCGGTCTATCAGGAGTTCCGAGAATGTTCTTTCGGATTCTCTTTTTCCTTTTCAGCCGAGCCTCTTTTTTCAAATTTAACGATCCCATCGTCTCAATTCCTGAATCTCTTGGTAGCGTCTATTAGGTGATCCTGTAATGAACTCGAGCCCTCAATCCGGACAATCCGATTATTTCGTTCCGGTCTTGCCGGCCTTGCGGCGTATGTATTCTTCCGCGAACTTTATGCCCTTGCCTTTATAGGGTTCCGGCGGACGCAAGCGTCGGATCGACGCTGCGGTTTGCCCGAGAACCTCTTTGTCGATTCCCTCGAGTTTGATGATGTTGTTGCGTTCGACAGAGGCCGAAACGCCATCGGGTAAAGAAAAATTGACGGGATGTGAATATCCCAGCATAAGGATGAGGTTCCGGCCTTTGACTTCGGCACGATATCCGATACCGTTGATTTCGAGGACCCTGGCAAATCCGCTGTCGACCCCCGTGACCATGTTCATCACCAGACTTCGCGTCAGTCCTTGCAAGGCCTGGCTGCTCTTATCGGATTTCAGCAGCTCCACACACAGTTCGCCGTCCTCGATCTTGATGGTCACCGCGGGGTGGATCGACCGGCTCAGTTTTCCCTTCTGACCCTGCACGGACAGTTCACCGCTGTGATAGGTGACCTTGACTTTTTCGGGTATCGCAATTGGTTTTTTACCGACTCGCGACATGTATAGACTCCTTATTCCTGTTCACCACCGACAATAATCTGGCTTTGAACCTTGACCGCGCAACTTAAAACCGGTGACTACCAGAGATTGCAGATGTGTTCACCACCGATTTTTTCCGCCCGGGCCCGTTTGTCGGTCATGATTCCCTTCGAGGTGGACAGAATCGCTACGCCCATACCGTTCATGACCGACTTGATGTTGTCGCTGCCCAGGTAGACGCGTCGGCTCGGTTTGCTGATGCGTCTGAGCCCGAAAATGACGCTCTCCTGGCCCGGTCCGTATTTAAGGTATACCCGCAAAATACCCTGCTTGCCGTCTTTGATAAACTTGTAATTCCGGATAAACCCTTCTTCTTTCATGATTTTTGCCAGCTCGGTTTTAAGATTCGAACCGGGTATATCGACACTGTTGAATCTGGCCTTGGCCGCATTTCTGATGCGTGTCAGCATGTCGGCAATCGGATCACTCATCGTCATTTTTCTGTCTCCGCAACAACCATTCAATGCTGCTGATGATTCACTGTTTTCATATAATCGGTTTTAACTTTTCGCCCGCATGAGCGGTATAGACCTCATCCTTCGGCAAACGGGCCGGTGAGCAGACCGAATAAACCGCCGCTACCAACTCGACTTGATGACGCCCGGCAGTTTCCCCTGGGACGCAAAATTACGAAAGCAAATGCGGCAGAGACCGAACTTTCTGATGTACGCACGTGGTCTTCCGCAAATCGGGCAGCGGTTGTAGGCCCTTACCGCGAATTTTGGTTTTCGCATGGCTTTAATTTTGAGCGAAGTTTTGGCCAAATCATCCTCCTTTAACAAACATAATCCGGCATAAAAAATGTTAATTCCGGAAGGGCATGCCCAACAGCCGGAGCAACTCCCGACCTTCGTCGTCGGTCTTGGCGCTGGTCACGATCGACACGTTCAACCCTTTGATTTTGTCGATCTTGTCATAATCGATCTCCGGGAAAATGAGCTGTTCCTTGACACCAAGGCTGTAGTTTCCGAAACCGTCCATGGCTTTTCCCGATAGGCCGCGGAAATCACGCACACGCGGCAGTGCGATATTCACCAGCTTGTTCAAGAAGTCGTACATGCGTTCTTGGCGCAGGGTGACCATGCACCCGATCGGCATGCCGGTCCGCAGCTTGAAGGTGGCGATCGATCGTCTGGCACGGGTAATGACCGGACGCTGTCCGGCGATGGCCTGCAGCTCTTCTACCGCTGAATCCAGAATTTTAATGTTATGGATCGCTTCCCCCAACCCCATGTTCAACGTAACCTTTTTGAGCTTCGGTACCTGCATGACGTTGCGGTATTTGAAGGTCTCCATCAGCTGGGGGACGACCGTTTCGAGGTAAAATTGTTTGAGCTGGGACATCTTGTTCCTCCGCTTACTTGTCGATAATCTCGTCGCACTTGCCGCAGGCCCGCACTTTTTTCCCGTCATCGAGACGCTGTATTTTGATGCGGGTCGGGGCCATGCATTTGCTGCACATAAGCATCAAATTCGACCAGTGGATGGGAGCCTCGCCTTCGATTATACCGCCCTGCCTGTTCTGCGCGGAGGGTTTCGCGTGCCGTTTGACCATGTTGACGTTTTCGACAAGCACCCTGTTTTTTTTGCGGATCACCTTGAGGACTTTACCGATCTTGCCTTTGTCCTTGCCGGCAATCACTTTGACCTTGTCATCTTTTTTAATTCTACACTTCGTCGCGTTCATCGGTGCCCTTCCACCTGGTGGCCCTCGATCCTAAATGACTTCCGGGGCCAGCGAAATGATCTTCATAAACTTCTTTGCGCGCAATTCTCTTGCAACCGGTCCAAATATGCGGGTTCCAATCGGTTCCCTGCTGGCCGATATGAGCACGGCCGAGTTGTCGTCGAAGCGGATGAAAGATCCGTCCGGTCGCTGGATCGCTTTCCTGGTTCGCACCACAACGGCCTTCAGGACGTCCCCTTTTTTGACTTTTGCATTCGGAATGGCTTCCTTGACCGATACAACGATAATGTCGCCGATCCTGGCATAACGCCGGCGGGTGCCCCCCAGGACCTTTATGCAGCTCAACACTTTTGCACCGGAGTTATCCGCCACCGTCAGTCTTGTCTCTGTCTGAATCATTGCTCTCGAATCCCTTTAAATTCAAACGGCCTTTTCCAGGATCTGGTTGACCTGCCACCGCTTGGTTTTGCTGAGCGGCCGCGATTCGGTTATGAGGACCTTGTCTCCGATCCGGCACGAATTTTCGGCATCATGGGCTGAAAACTTGGCTCTGCGCCGGATATACTTTTCATACAGCCGGTGTTTGACCAGTCTTTCCACCTGGACCACGACGGTCTTGTCCATCTTGTCACTGACGACGGTCCCGATCACTTGTCTTTTCATTCCGCGTTTTTTCATGGCAGCAATAACAACTTGTCTCTATAATTATGGGTTATTCTATCTGGCCTCGGTTTCGTGGGTCGACAATTCTTCTTCTCGAATGATGGTTTGCACCCGGGCTACGTCACGCTTTATCTGTTTGAGCCGCTGCGGGTTTTCGAGCTGTCCGGTTGCATGTTGAAAGCGGAGGTTAAAGAGCTCCTGTTTCATTTCGACCAGCTTCTGCCGCCGTTCATCCGGGCTAAGGGATCTGAATTCACCGGCTTTCATGATGCGATGCTCCTTTCCACAAATTTCGTCTTGACCGAAAGCTTGTGGGCAGCGAGCCGGAAAGCCTCCACGGCTACCTCTCTGGTAACACCTTCCATTTCGTAAAGAATCCGGCCGGGTCTCACGACCGCTACCCAGGCCTCAGGGGCTCCCTTGCCCTTTCCCATACGTACTTCAGCCGGTTTTTTGGTAATCGGTTTGTCAGGGAATACCCGTATCCAGATTCTGGCACCTCTCTTGACATGGCGGGTCATGGCGACACGGGCCGCTTCGATCTGCCGAGCGGAAAGCCAGCCGCAGTTGACAGCCTGCAGGCCAAACTGGCCGAAGTTAAGACGACTGCCTCTCTGGGAGAGGCCTCTCATTCTGCCTTTTTGCTGTTTTCTAAATTTTACCTTTTTGGGGCTAAGCATTGGTAAGTACTCCTGTCCCGGCAGTTTTTCTCTGTTTCCCGGTCATCGCCGCGCCTCGGGTCGGGCCATCCGCCGGTCGCATGCAGCCGCGCCGCCGTTCAGCTTACTGATTTTCGTATTCCACCTTGTCCTTCTTCAGAATTTCACCCTTGAACACAAAGACCTTGACGCCGATCGCACCGTAGGTCGTACGGGCTTCCGTAAAGCCGTAATCGATGTCGGCCCGCAGGGTGTGCAGAGGTACGCGACCCTCCCGATACCATTCGCGGCGGGCCATTTCAGCACCCCCCAGTCTTCCACCGCAAATGACCTTGACTCCCTGAGCGCCGAAGCGCATGGCTGATGAGACCCCGCGTTTCATGGCCCGTCTGAAGGCCACCCGCCGTTCGATCTGAAGCGCGATATTTTCGGCCACGAGCTGCGCATCGATCTCCGGTTTCCTGATTTCCTGTATGTCAATCAGAACTTCATGGGTGACCATCTTTTCGATCTCCTGTTTGAGCAGTGAAATTTCGGAACCTTTCTTACCGATCACGATGCCCGGTCTGGAGGTAAATATTCTCAGCCTGATCCGCCTGGATGATCGTTCAATCTCGATCCTGGAGACGCCGGCATGGTAAAGCTTCTTTTTGATGAAGCGCCTGACCCGATAATCTTCCAGAATATAATCAGCGTAATTCTTATCGGCGTACCAGCGTGACTCCCAGGTTTTGACGATCCCTAATCTCAATCCGATCGGATTTACTTTCTGGCCCAAGCTGTTTTCCTCCTCCGGCCTATTGCAGCGACTGCTCAGCCAAGATGACGGTAATGTGACTGGTTCTTTTCAAAATCCGTGCACCACGCCCGCGGGCCCTCGCCCGAAAGCGCTTCAGGGTCGGCCCCTGATCGGCGGTAATATTGCTGACCACCAGGGTGTCGACGTCGATGTCGGCGTTTTGATTCGCGTTGGCGACGGCGCTACGCATGGTTTTTTCGACAATCCCGGCCGCTTTCATCGGCATGAACTTGAGGGCATTGAGAGCCGCTTCCACCGGTTTCCCCTTGACGGCATCGATTAAAAAACGGACTTTGCGGGGAGAAATACGTACGTGTTTTGTAACAGCTCTAACCTCCATTGTGCGACGCTTCCTTTTATCTTTGACTGTTTGGAGTGCGAACCGGTTGTCAATCGCAACGACGGGCGCGGTTCGATCCGAAACCGCTCTACTTCAGCGACGATTTCTTGGAGCCCGCATGGCCGTAAAACGTGCGCGTCGGTGAGAACTCTCCAAGTTTGTGACCGACCATGTTCTCAGAAATAAAAACCGGGACAAATTTCTTCCCGTTGTGAACAGCCAGCGTAATGCCGACCATTTCGGGCAAGATCGTCGACCGCCGGGACCATGTTTTGATGACCCGGTTGCTGCGGCTCTTTTGAGCCTCGTCGACCTTTTTCACCAGTTTCGCTTCGACATAGGGACCTTTTTTCAACGAGCGTGGCATTTTCTCTCCTGTCTAACGTCATGCCTGACGAGTGCCGGGCTCAAGCGCAAAAGCCCGTCCGATTTCTTTGCCTCACCGAGTCGGTGTGATGACCGCCTGCGGGTTGCCTTATTTTTTCGAGCGCCGTTTCACGATCAGCCGATTGCTGAATTTGGTTCGTTTGCGGGTTTTGAAGCCCTTGGAGGGCATCCCCCACGGGCTGCACGGGTGGCGCCCGCCCGACGAGCGACCTTCACCACCACCCATCGGATGGTCGACCGGGTTCATGGCCACCCCGCGAACGCGGGGCCGGCGCCCCAACCAGCGCTTGCGACCGGCTTTGCCGATCGAGATGTTTTCGTGTTCGACATTGCCGAGCTGGCCGATAGTGGCCTGGCAGTTCAACAGAACCATTCGTACTTCGCCGGAAGGAAGCTTGACCAGTGCATAGCGATCCTCCTTGGCCATCAACTGGGCAAACGTTCCGGCACTTCGCACGATCTGACCGCCGTTTCCCGCCCGCAGCTCGATATTGTGAATGTGGGTTCCCAGCGGTATGTTGCTCAGCGGCAAGGCGTTTCCGGGCTTAATGTCGACCTCGGGTCCTGCCTCAACCGTATCGCCGACCTTCAAGTTGAGAGGCGCCAGAATGTAGCGCTTCTCTCCGTCGGCATAGTGCAGCAGGGCGATTCGTGCACTGCGGTTGGGGTCGTATTCGATGGTGGCGACCCTGGCCGGAATACCGATTTTATTGCGCTTGAAATCGATGACGCGGTAATGTCGCTTGTGTCCGCCGCCCCGGTGACGACTGGTGATACGCCCCATGACGTTGCGGCCACCGCTCTTGTTGAGAGGGCGCAGCAGACTCTTTTCGGGAGACGTCGTGGTGATGTCGTCGAATGCCGAATAGCCCTGAAAACGGCGTCCGGGCGAAGTCGGTTTTACTTTTTTTATTCCCATGCCACACTCCTAAACCGGATAAACCACAAACGGTCCGGGCCGATGGTTACACCCCTTCGAAAAATTCGATCCGTTCCCCCGGCCGCAGGGTCACAATCGCCTTTTTCCAGTCGCGCCGTTTCCCGAGAACACGGCCCCTGCGTTTGAACTTGCCCCTGACCTGCATCGTCCGCACGTTGGCGACCCTTACGTTGAAAATCCGCTCGATCGCCCGCCGGACCTCGATCCGGTTGGCCTTGCGGTCCACCTCGAAAGTCACCTGGTTGGCCGCTTCCTTCTGGATGTTGGTTTTTTCGGTGACAACCGGCCTAATGATGATGTCATACTGCAGTGTCATGCCAGCAGCCTCCCTTCAATGTCGTTGATTGCGGGCTCCAGCAGGACCAGGTTTTTGTATTTGAGAATATCGTACACGTTGAGCCCTTCACTTCTCAGCACCTTGATCCGGGGGACGTTCCGAGAAGAAAGCTCGAGAGTTTCGTCCTTCTTATCCGTCACGATCAAGGCGTTATCAAGCCGGAGGGCTTGAACGATCTCGATAAAATCCTTGGTCTTCACCTTCTCCAGGTCGAATTTGTCAAGCACCACCAGTTCGTTTTCCTGCAACTTGCTGGTAAGCGCCATTTTCAGTGCCAGTTTCTTGACTTTCTTGGAGACCCTGGACGCAAAGGACCGGGGATGCGGGCCGAAGACCACGCCGCCGCCGCGCATGAGGGGCGACTTGATATCGCCGCGGCGCGCCCGGCCGGTGCCCTTTTGCCGATAGAGTTTTCGTGTACTGCCACGCACTTCGCTGCGCCGCTTGGTCGATGCAGTTCCCGAGCGGCGGCCGGCCAGCTGGGCCGTCACGACCTCGTGCAGAACGCTTGTTTTGGGCGCAACATTGAAAAGCGCGTCTGAAAGTTCACGCTCCGAAACCTTTTCGCCTTTGCTGTTCACCACATCGATCACTGCCATAGTCATCCCCGCTCAAAATAAAGGGTCCGGTTTAAATCGGACCTCAACCGGTCGCATCTTTTTTTGTGCGACGTTATTTTTCGGAACTCCGCCACCCCATCATGAATTCTTCTTGGCAAACTTTACTTTTTTGACCAGCACCATATTGGAGGCATAGCCCGGCACCGCCCCTTTCAATAACAACAAGTTTTCGGCCGGGCGGATGTCGACGATCGTAAGGTTGCACACGGTCTTCCGACTCGCCCCGTACTGGCCGGGCATTTTTTTGCCTTTGGCCACTTTGGAAGGCCAAGCACTGGTGCCGATCGATCCCGGGGGACGGACGTTCTTACTTCCGTGTCCCGCCGGACCTCGGTGAAATCCGTGGCGTTTAATGACGCCGGAAAATCCGCGGCCCTTCGTCGTTCCCACAACATCCACTTTTTCACCGATATCGAACAGATCCAGAGTTACGCTCTGACCGAGTTTGTATTCCTCCGGATTGTCGACCGGCACTTCGCGCAGAAAGGCAAACGTCGCTTCGCCGCTTTTCTTCAGATGACCCTGCATCGGTTTGTTGACGCGCTTGGCCTTCCTCGTTCCCAGACCCAGTTGCAATGCGTTGTATCCGTCACTGGCAACCGTTTTGATCTGGGTAACGACACATGGACCGACTTCCATGACCGTCACCGGAACAAATTCGCCAGCAGGGGTGAAGTACCCGGTCATTCCCAGTTTTTTTCCCAGTAAGCCTTTACACATTTTCTTTTTAAACCCCTCCGTGCAGATGTTGCACGACCCTCAGGCGCCACCGCTCGAAACCGTCGGACGGGTTCTGCCGAGGCCGTCGCGAAAGACCCGGGATTCCCGGGCCAAATTCACTGTGCTAAAGGGACGCCGACAGGTTAGAGCTTGATCTCCACGTCCACACCCGGTGAAAGATCCAGCTGCATGAGTGCGTCCACGGTCTGTTGGGTTGGCTCCAGGATATCCAGCAGACGTTTGTGCGTGCGCATCTCAAACTGCTCACGGGACTTTTTGTCGATATGAGGCGAGCGGAGAACACAAAACTTGTTGATCTGGGTCGGCAGCGGTATGGGACCGACGACCTTCGCGCCGGTTTTGTTCGCGGTATCGACGATGTCAGATACGGATTGATCCAGAAGTTTGTGATCGTAAGCCTTCAGCCTGATTCTGATCTTCGTGTTCGCTATCATAAAGGTAGTCTTCCACCGCTATTCAATGATGTCGCTGACCACGCCTGCCCCGACGGTTCGGCCGCCCTCGCGGATCGCAAAGCGCACCTCTTTCTCCATGGCAATCGGCGTGATCAGCTCCGCCTCGATCGTCACGTTGTCCCCGGGCATCACCATCTCCACCCCCTCGGGCAACGTCAACACC
>JAQAZR010000254.1:0-5232 GCA_032127235.1 Deltaproteobacteria bacterium | reverse complement strand
GGGACCCGCTTTTTCTAAGGGTTCACTCAAAAATAACGTCACATTTTGGGCGCCGATGCATCCCGCCCGGCCACGTTGCGAAAACTCGAAATATATTGATCTCCCTTCGGTTTCGCGCCTTTCCGGCCGGGCGCCTCAACTCCCAAAATTGCGGACTTATTTGTTCGTGAACCCTGAGTCGAGCGGAAGAGGGCGTTGAGAATCATTTCCCGGATGGCGAAAATCTGATTCTGTCCTGATCCAGTCCCCCCCCAGACAACTCATTTCACTCATTTAGAAAAATGTATGCTGAAGAAATCGATCAAATGGTTATTGATCCTGCTGGTGCTGGTCTCAGCTGCCGTGACACTTTACGGCTGGCATCTGTCGGGGCGAATTGAAAAGCGTTTTTCGGCCCGACTCTGGCGCATGCCCTCCACGGTTTATTCCGATACCACCTTGCTGTATCCCGGTCAGGGGTTCGACCAGAAAAACCTGGCAGAGAAACTCAAAAGTTTGGGATATCGGACGGTTACCGGTCGGCCGAACAACCAGGGCGAGATGCGCATGACAAAGGGGTCCGTTGAAGTGTACCTCAACGATTTCAAGATTCCGTCTCAGCACCGACCGGGTAATCCCGTCAGGCTCCGCTTCGATGGGGGACGCATCAAATCGATCGAGCGGATCGACACGGGCGATCGGTTGCCAATCATGGAGTTGGAGCCGGAAGAGATCGGTCAATTTTACGGTCCGGAAAGGGAGCGCAGACAGCTGGTCTCGATCCGCCAAGTGCCCCCCAACCTTGTCCGAGCAGTTATGGCTGCCGAGGACAGCCGATTTTACGGACACCACGGCTTCGATCCGGTCGGTATCCTGCGGGCCTTCTATATCAATCTGCGGGCCGGCCGAATTCGCCAGGGGGGATCGACCATTACCCAGCAGTTGGCCAAAAACTTTTTTCTGACCCCGGAACGCACGATTGTCAGGAAACTCAATGAGCTGATCATGTCGGTGATCATCGAGTTGAAGTACCAAAAAGAAGAAATCCTAGAAATATACTTGAACGACATCTACCTTGGGCAGAGCGGAACGGTGGCGATTAACGGTGTCGGCGAGGCCTGCCTTTTTTATTTCGCGAAGCCGGTCAAAGACATATCCCTGGCTGAGGCGGCGACCATCGCCGGACTCATTCGCGCCCCAGGACGCTACTCGCCTTATATCGACAAAGAGCGCTGCCGGCAGCGACGCGATGCGGTCTTAAATGCGATGTCTGCCATAAACTGGATCTCCGACTCCGAACTTCAGTCCGCTCTGGCGCAGCCGCTCGAGACCGTCGGAGAAAATGACGTGGTCAAAAAGGCGCCTTACTTCATGGACTACCTGTCCCATCAGCTCGAATCTTTCTATTCCCCGGACGATCTCACCCGTCTGGGGCTTTCGATTTACACCACTTTGGATACCCGGGTCCAGGATGCCGCCGAGCAGGCCCTCTATCGGGGACTGACGCGGCTGGAGAAATCGATTCCGACGCTGAAGCGAACAGACCCGGCCATGAAGCTTCAGGGGGCCGTGATCGTCATGCAGCCCAAGACCGGCTTTATCCTGGCCATGGTGGGCGGCCGCGATTACGCCGCCAGTCAGTACAACCGGGTAACTCAAAGCCGGCGGCAACCCGGCAGTGCCTTCAAACCGTTCATCTACCTGGCGGCGTTGAATCAACTGACCCCGGCCTCCAGACTGTCAAACGAACCCAGGACCTATATGATCGACGGCAAACCATGGACGCCTGAGAACGCCGCCCAGGAGGTCGAAGGCAACATGAGCGTGAGCATGCGGGCGGCGCTGGCGGCGTCGAACAACCGTGCCACGGTTGACCTGGCCATGAAGACGGGTCTGGAGCAGGTGGTGGAAAAAACAGCGCCGTTTCAGTTTTCGACACCGATCAAGCCTTACCCGTCACTGGCTCTCGGGGCTTTTGAAGTCGTACCGCTCGAACTGGCGCGAGCCTACTGCGTCTTAGCAGGAGACGGTGTTCTGCCCCACCCGTTGTCAATCAAAGATGTGACCGATGACCACGGGCGGCTATTGAGCCAGGCTCACCTGAATATCGAACGCTTGATCAGCCCGGCCAAAGCCTATGTTATGACGGACATGCTCAAGAGTGTGGTGAGCGAAGGAACCGCCCGGGCCCTTTCCGGTTGGAACTTGCCGGGTCCAGTCGCCGGCAAGACCGGCACCACCAACAACTTCAGGGATGCCTGGTTTGTCGGCTATACGCCGGATATCCTGGCCCTTGTGTGGGTTGGATTCGACAACGGCGACCCGGTCAAGGCCTCCGGGGCCAAGGCCGCCTTGCCGATATGGGCGGAGCTGATGAGGGCGATTCCTCAATACATTTCCGGCGCCGATTTCAAGATGCCGGCCGGGGTGGTCACACGAACCGTGTGCAGCGAATCCGGATTGCTGTCGGCCGGCCACACATGTCCGGTGCCGATGGAGGAAATTTTTCTCGAGGACAACGTTCCCGATCAACCGTGCCCGCTTCACCCGGCCCGAAATCCAATAAAGGATCTGATCGATGGCATTAAAGACCTCTTCAACGGCAGCCATTAAGCGTCAGCGCTTTATCCTCGGCTTGTTCTGCGGCCTGATCCTGTTCAGCTGCATGGCGAAAACCAAAGTCGGCGTCTACGATAAACAGACCCCGCCGGCGCCTCTTCCGGCCGGAAAACCATCGGTGCCACAGATCCCAAAGCCCGACAACGCGCAGGTCCTGGCGGCCGAAGCATTGGTCGAACAAGGCCGGCAACTTCTGGCACAGGGGGCCCCCGATGCAGCGATTCGGGTCCTGGAACGATCGGTTGCGCTGGATTCGAATAGTGGTCAAAATTACTATTATCTGGCGGAAGCCTGGCTGGTGAAGCAAAATGCCCACCAGGCCCGTGAATTCAATCGGTTGGCCGACATGCATCTGGGGCGGGATCCCGATTGGAAAAATCGGATTGACCGGCAAAACGATCGCATCAACAACCTCGGTCACTGATAAGAACAAGGCAGCAAGTTTCCATCCAAAAGCGACCCTTTTCCGCGATGATTAAAAAGCAGATATACGGGGACGATTTAAAGGCGCGACTCATCGCCGGCTTCAGGGACCGGCTGTATAGCTTTACGTTGGCCGGCGGTACGGTGCGCGGTGTTTTGGTCAACGGGACCCTCATGGTGAATGAAATGAGGGCCAACCATGAACTCGGGATCCTCGAGACCCTCACACTCGGCCGGGCTTACCTGGGGGCTGTTTTGATGTCGGCCAACCTTAAAGGCGGTGACCGACTCAGTCTGCAAATCGACTGCAGTGGGCCGATCAGGGGGCTGAACGTCGATGCCAATGCCTTCGGAGAAGTGCGCGGCTACCTGAAAAATGTACCGATCCCGATCGAAAAACCACCGGACAGTTTCGACTTGTCGCCATTTTTCGGTCCTGGACTCCTTTCCGTCACGCGCTATCTGGAGGATGCCAAACAGCCCTTTACCGGCAAGGTGGCCCTTCAATACGGCAATATCGCCCAGGACCTGGCCCACTACTGCCTTTTCTCCGAGCAGATACCCACGGCCTTTAATTTGAGCATCCAGTTCGATCGCAACGGCGAGGTCGTCGGGGCCGGCGGCCTTTTCCTGCAGGCCATGCCCGGTGCCGATGAGGCAACGGTGGCGGATCTGGAAAAGCGGGTCAGCCGATTCCCTTCGCTGGGGAAGGCCTTCGAGGACGACAGAAATCCTGAGCAGTTGATTCGGGAAGAATTTAAATCACATTCGCCCCGTATTTTCACCGAACGCCGCATCGAATTCATGTGCCACTGCAACAAGGAGAAGCTCCGCAACATATTGATGATGCTGCCGATCGACGATCTAAGGGATATTCTTGCAACCGGGCCTTTTCCCTTCGAATCGCGCTGCCACAACTGTAACACCCTTTACACGTTCGACCGCGGTGAAATCCGTAAACTCTGCGGCCTGCGCTTTCCCGATAATTAACCGGGCGTCAACCATTCTAAAATGGGAATCGGGCGGGCCCCGATAATCGAAAAGGGATCCGCCCGGCCTCTATGGAACCACCCAGGAGGAATTACCCGGTTTTACGGGTAGTGTCTTTGCGGTTCGTGAAGAGCCGCGGTATGCGTTTGACAATGGCACTGGACGACTTGGCCTGAGCAGCCACAGCGTCCGCACCGATTTCCGAAACGAATCCGGGCTGATAAATGAAGTAATCGTGATAGAGTTTAGAGTTGGCCGGGTTCCAGGTGGCCGATGATTTGCGCCTTTTTGCGCAGGCTGCGCGGGGCCTTGGTGAAAAACGTCATCCCGGCGCTCAGAAACAGGAGAAAAGCAGCCATTATATAGGCGGCCTCGGGTGATCCGGTTTGAGCGACGATCATCTGGGATACCCGCGGAAGGAAAAAACTCGGATCAATTTATGATCAATGCTTTACTGGGGAAGAACTGGTGAAGGGGGATATACACCCGAAGGAGGTGGGTAGGTTGAACCCGAATAGGTGCCCGATGGCGGTGGCAGCGGGTAGGCTGATCCTGAATAGTATCCTGGCGGAGGCGGAGGCGGTATCGAAGCCGACGACCGCGAGGCACTTAAGATGCCCGGGATCTGGTTTCCCTTCGCATACATGCATTGTTGATAGGCATTGTCATACCGCTGCTGGACGTCCCAGCCGGCGGCATAGGCCGGGCTGGATGCCATTGCAGCACCGCCGATGAGACCGGACCCCGCTCCAATTGCGGCACCGGCCCCTGCGTTGCCGGAGGCGGCACCGATCGCCGCACCCAGTCCCGCACCCATCAAAGCCCCTATTGCCGCTCCGCCGGTGAGGTTCTGGTTGACCACACCGGCCGGAGTCGCTCCTGTCTGGAGTGCCGCCCAATTCCTGCAGGCAAGGTCCTCAGACTGGAACACCTCGAAAGATTTTCCCGTCGACGGCAGCACCATCACACTCGGCCCTGTCGGCATCGTTGCGCATGCGCTCAAGATCAAAACGGCCTCCAACATCACAAGAAAGCGTGTCGACTTCATTTTGGCAAGTTCTCCCTTAGGGGTTGGGTGGCGTCGGCTGCGGAACGACCTTCATCCATCCGCCCGGGCAACTTTTCACATACGGGTAATACCCCTGCGGATTCTGACAATAATACCAGTAATTATCCGACTGCTGCTCCGGCTGGACAACCACCGGCGGTTGTTGTTGGACG
>JAQAZR010000253.1:0-4298 GCA_032127235.1 Deltaproteobacteria bacterium | reverse complement strand
GTGTCGGCCCAGCCAGGCCAACCCTCTCACCAGCCATGGTGGAAACGGTTTCGTATTGATGTCGAGCATGGGGGCCACCAGGATCGCCTTGTCGATGCCCGCCGGCTGCCGATGCAGATAACGAAGGGCCACATGCCCACCCATCGAATGCGCCAGCACATGGATCGGTCGCACGGCCTCCGGCTGGACGACTCTCTGGAAGAAGTCCGCCAGGTCCTGCACGTAGTCATCGTAATGCCGCACAAAGCCTTTCAGCCGGTCCGGCAGCATGCGGCTTGAAAGCCCCTGGCCGCGCCAGTCGAAGCCGAATACCGCAAAGCCCCTCTGATTGAGGTCGGCTGCGGTTTCGGCGTATTTTTCGAGAAACTCCTTGCGGCCGCCGAGAAGCACTATGCTGCCCCGGGGGTTTTTACTCTCAGGAGACCAGAGGCCATTGCGGATGGTCGTTCCATCTGCGGTAGTGAAATAACCAATACGGACATTTGCCCCGTCGATTCTGCGCGGCGTTATCATCGTGATGTATACTCCTTCGGATCCGATCCACCGTCAAAACCATATATCACGGCACCGGCTCGGGAACAACCGACGGATCGACCGGCCGTTCGATCGTCTCGCATCGCTGCGGTCGGGGTTGACGGCCATCGGGTTATCGAATACAGGTATAAAAAGGTTTTCTCATTGTCCTTGGACCGCGTTTTAAAATAGGGTGGAATTCCGTCCGGCTTCTGTCCGTCATCAAAGGATTAACCCACGCCATGGCCACACATTCTCATCAGTTCGTTGAAACCTACCAGGGGCTGGTCGGCTTCGGGCTCGACCGCGAAAATGACCAGAACACCATCGTGTATTACCTGCAGAAATTTTCCGATGATGCGCTGCTGCAAACCCTTGTCAAACGTCTCAGCGATGACGAACTGAACGACATCTTCAGCCTCGTCAGCGGTTTGCTCAAACGACACTTGACGGAATCAGAGTATCATCGCCTCTTTCTGAAAGACGACCATCCATAGGGCTCCTATTCATAATTAACGGTAAAAGAAACCGGAGATTAGACGTGTTTTCCGAAAAAGAATTGGAAGGGTATGCCGAAGTACTTCTCTGGGGCCTGCAGACGGCGCGCCGCAGAAAATTCAAAAAAAATGATGTCGTGGCCATCCGGTATCACCTTCCGGCCCGACCGCTGGCGGAAATCCTCTATGACAAGCTGCTCCGGATGGGGCTCAACCCGGTGCCGCGGGCATTGGAAACGCCGCAAATGGAAAAAAGCTTCTATGCCCGTGCCACTTCCCGCCAACTGGGTTTCGTTCCCTCCGGCGAGGAAAGTCTGCATCAACATCTCAACGGCAGCATTCATTTGTTTGCCCCAGAATCGATCACCCACTTGAGTGATGTCGATCCTAAAAAAATCGGCCGGGCGGCCGTGTCGCGCAAATATTTACGCGACATCCTGGCCCGGCGTGAGGAACAGGGCCTTTTCAGTTGGACCCTGTGTGTTTTCCCCACCATGGCCCTGGCAAGGCACGCCAAAATGTCTCTCAAGGCCTATGCCCGTCAAATCGCGGCGGCGTGCTTCCTGGGACAGCCTCATCCTGTCAGGGCGTGGAAGGATGTCCATCAAAAGATCCGGTCGATCAAAAAACGGCTCGACCGGCTGCCGGTCGAGCGCTTTCACATCGAGTCGGATACCATCGATCTGACGATCACGCCGGGGGAAAAGAGAAAATGGCTCGGCCTCTCAGGCCGCAACATCCCGAGTTTCGAAGTCTTCATTTCTCCTGACTGGCGGGGTACGCAGGGCGTTTACTACGCCGACCAGCCCTCTTTTCGCAGCGGCAACTATGTGGCCGGCGTCAGGCTGGAATTCAAGAAGGGAGCTGTGGTGAAGGTAAATGCCCGGAAGGGCGAAGACTTTATCCGCCGTCAGCTTGAAATGGACCCCGGAGCAAAAAGAGTCGGTGAATTCTCTCTGACCGACCGGCGTTTTTCACGCATCAACGCGTTCATGGCCAACACGCTCTTTGACGAGAACTTCGGCGGGCCTCACGGCAACTGCCACCTGGCCCTCGGCTCCGCCTACACGGATGCCTATGCCGGAAAAAGGGCCCTTGACGACAGCCTTCGAAAAGAACTCGGCTTCAACGACTCGGCTCTGCACTGGGACCTGGTGAACACCGGAAGCAAAAGAGTTACCGCCATTTTGAAAGGCGGCGGCAAGCAAACCATCTACGAAAACGGAGAATTCACCTAGTACAACTTTGCCAGTCTCAACAAATCACCCGACCGATCTTGAACGATCCCGTATGTTCTTAGAATCTCGTCATGAATTCCTGTCGCTCTTTGATTATTCAAAACGAGCTGTTCACCCTTCTCCGTTTCAAACACGATGAAGTCCGATGAATTTTGGGACTCAATCGATGCGATCATCTGCTTTAGATTAATTATTTTCTTTCCGTTCACTTTTACAATCCGTTGATCAGTATGCTTGTTGTACCCGACATTGATTTCCGCATCGAGTACCTTGGTCAGAATCACGACTTCCTCGTTTTCATCGGTCGGGTGGCCATTTATGAAAAAGTTCAAAAGGTTTGACGGCGCCTTTGTTTGCCAATCAGACCAGGTTTTGAGGTAGTTAAAGGTTAACGGACAAAATACAAGCCCTCCGTAAATGTAATATCGCGGTTGAACATCATACTCGCATCTCGATACAAAACTATGATCCTCTGAGCCCTTATTCAGGCTTATCTCGACTGAATGTTCCAGACCTTGACGAATAATTTTCAACTTCAAAACATCGCCGTATTGATGGTTTTGAATAAAATGAGAGAAGCTCGTTCTTTCATTCCGTCTGAATTCGACTGTCCCGTCGTCGGCTATCGGATGATTATCAACCATGGAAAGGATGTCATCGGGGTGCAGGATGCCGTCCGAGAGTTGTCCCGGAATGACTTTGGTCACCAATATACCGGTTTGTGATTTATCTAACTTGTACCAGGTTTTCAGGTTCCCGTTATCCATGTTTTGGGTATCTATGCCGATCCGTGGGAAGCCATCGTATCGGCCGTCACCCACATCGTCGAGGAAGTGCTGCACGATGTTTGTCGGAACGATATAGCCTATGTTCTCGGAACCTTTCATTTGCTGCATGACAATTCCAACGACTTTGTCCCCCACAATAGCAGGTCCCCCGCTGTTCCCGGGGTTTATCGCGGCATCGATTTGAATGGCCAGAAGCCTCTTCAGACTATGGGCATATGGGCGGTGTTCTATTCTGGAGATGACCCCGGTTGTCGTACTGAGGGTGTCTCCACCTTCCGGGAATCCATAAACAACGACCTTATCCATCACTTGGGGAAGTTCAGCCAGTTCGAGGTCTTTAACATCCTTAAAAAAGATGGGGTCTTCAACCGTTAAGAGGGCCAAGTCGGCCTCATGCGAAATGAATTGGACCTGGGCATTGAATTTATCCGGTTGTCCATTGAGTTGAACTTGAATGAAGGTGTGGTCACTCACGACATGGGCATTTGTCAGGATTCTATTTCCTTTTATGACACAACCCGAACCGTGCCCCCTCTTAGGGCCGCGGCGGTTCCAGGGGTTGTCATAGTCAGGGCTATTGCTGACGCAAAAAATTTTAACGATCGAATCTCGAATATCGGTTTCTGCATATCCTGAATTGACGATGAGCAGAAAAACAGAAAAGATCAACGTTATCAATTTCATGTCGAATTCCTCATGTGAAAAAAAAGACGGGTCCCCCTGAAACGGGCAACACGGCTGTCACCGAATAATCCCCTGGCAACCCGGCTGCCTGTCGAAAGGCCCGTGGTTTTCCGTCCCTGCTTTGCAACAGGTTTGGCTTTGTCCTGGATTGTAACTTTTTTTACGGTCTTATTATAACAGACCTGTTAGCACATGTCCATTTTGACAACGTGTATCAATTTGCCAGATATGACATGTTGATAACCATTTGAGCCCACAGGATAGATAGTAAACCGCTGGCGTGGACATGGATAAAAAGATCGAAAGAAGAAAGCGATTCAAGCACTTGATCATGACATATATATATTATATGCCGAATCTATCGAAAACGGCTCAATTCAGGGTGGTGATGGGTGAAATGGTTTGGCCTCTTATTGACGGCACTGTCGGTGTTCGGTGGTTCGCCGACGAATGGACAGCCACATCAGGAGATCGAGTCGATGGACCTCCAACAGACCAAAGGCCGCCTGCATGACCACCTGGTTATGTTGACACGCAGCATCGGAGAGCGCAGTGTCCGACATCCCAATAACCTCCGC
>JAQAZR010000252.1:0-5011 GCA_032127235.1 Deltaproteobacteria bacterium | reverse complement strand
CCTCATCGGCCTTTTCGAGCAGGGCGAGCTGCTGTTGCCGGCATTGCGCAAATTCTACCAGGGCAGCTTTCATTTCCATCTCCGGGGGTTTGTCCTCTTCCTCGGCGTCACCGGGGATGTAAGGTACAAACTCCGGACGGTCCTCATCCATAAACCGCCGCAGACGCTCCAACAGTATGGGTTGCACCTGCGCCAGATGGCTCGCGTGCTCGGCAACGGTCCAGAAGCCCGCACCCCCGCGATGGTTCAGTTTGTTCTCCGGAATGGCCATCACGAATGCCGATAGAATATTGATCGAGCTCCTGAGACCGTCCAATAAATCGGGAATGTCTTTCAAGGTAGACCTCATTGACAATTAGAAACGGCTATAAAACCGTGTCAAAAACCGGTGGATGCAGGTGGATATTTTGCGCATATTCTCAGATTCGTCAAGAAGGATCTTGTGACTCAAAGGAAAGGGCGGGGCGAAAAAACCGACGGGTGGTCCGCTCAATTCGCAAGGCATAGAACATGCCGTTGATGAAACACCCGGATCAAGTCTCTTCTGAACTTGACGTTGTCCTCATGTTCTCCCCTCAGGCTGATGCCGGAATTGAAAACGCACAAGGAAACCTCTCTCGAAAAAATCACCTTCCCCACGATTTCAATCAGCTTGTCCTCTAAATCGGTCGAAACAAGGAATATATACTTGGATCCGATATATTCGTATGTTTCCAACAGAATACCGGATTGACTCACATTGACGACCTTTCCGATCCCCTGGCCGATTTTCGATCCTCTCTCATTGACCAGAACGTATGTAATCGGATTATTCGCGGCAACCCTTCGATACCGTCTTCTCTCTGTATCGAATGTGTCCAGTTCCACATTTTCGATCGTCATGTGCGGGCCCTTTTATTCGGATTGAAGTTTCTTTACCTGTCCCGGAGGATATTTTTTATTATGCTCGCTGTAATACGCATCAGTTTCTTTGCAGGTTCCGCATCCAAGGTGCGGAAGCCTTTCATTTGATCCGTCCCAAAAAACAAAGCCGCGCTCCCCACGGCAGCACGGATTGTCAATCTCGAGCCTTGGCAACCCGGCTGTCTCATTTGAGACCCGTGGCTTTCCGTCCTCCGATCACTCGGAGTTTGGCATTTTCATCGACCGATGTAATTTTTTATTGTTAAGTGTAATTTTACCAGAGAGAAGACTGAACGTCAAATTTTGCGAACCACGAAAAGGATAGATAATAATGAGCCATTATTTGAACTTTACGGAAACCTCGACCGGGCCGCTCAAATCAAGGCCTGCGTAGATAGCGCGAATGGTCGTGTCCGAACGCGCAGGCATTAGATTGGTGAAGGTTGTTAAATGAAGATGCCTTTCATCATTCTTGCATCAAGTCAGTTCGTGATGTCGCAATGACCTATTCGATGATTTCCAGGACAACGCGTTTTTTCGTTTTAGCCGCGGCGGCATTCAGTATCGTTCGAATCGAATGGGCAGTCCTTCCTTGTTTTCCGATGACCTTGCCAATATCAACCTTGGCAACTTTGAGCTCCAACACACAGGTGTTGTCCCCATTGATCGCTTTAACCGAGACTTGTTCCGGGTAGTCTACCAACGCCTTGGAGATACGAAGTATCAGTTCCTGCATTGTCTTTCCTCGGGTAAAGGTTCAAAAATATGCTTTAATATAAAGATTTTGGACTGCGTTATCTGTCGTCGGCGTATTACAATACAGCCTCCTCTCTCTGGCCTTGCCAAAACCTTTATCTTAAAGCCCATAGCATCGGCAGTTTTTATTACTGAAATCGAATCAACTACCGATAAAATGAAAACAGCGTTTCTAAATACTGCTGAATGCCTCCTCTGGTAGTGAACAATCGTAAAAATAGATATCCTGGCAACTTTGGCAGATGGCTGAAACAGCATACTCACAGCTCGCCACGGTATCACGGAACCGGGTTGCCGGCCCCCCGCAGATTTTGCAGGTTTTAGTCGCCTTGGCATGCGCGTAACGCTCGTTAACCGCCGGTTTCGATAAAATTTCAATCAGTTCGCTTAACCGTGACATTTGCCTCCTTCATCTTTGAACTGGTTAAACCTGATACGACTCTTTATGTCAACTTAATGAAGGAATTAAAAAGAATGTCAATGAGGAGAAACATTCATTTAAATAGGACAGTCAACCTATTTCTGGGGATTATTCCCGGCGGCAAGGGGAAGTATACCAAAATTAATTGATCTGAACTCTCTGGTAGTCCGTGCCTGATGGCTGGAGCGTTGGGATAAAAAGGACAATGGCCAGCCAGCCAACCGCGGCAGCAGGCACCAGTTGTTTTGCGGTTTCCGGAGGATCGGCTCAGATGGTCAGTCCGTGTAAGCCGGGATGCCCACTTCTTGGGCGTTGACAAGGCTGGGAATGGCCCGGGGAGGGGCGTCTTCTAAAAAAGTCGATATATCGGTTTTTTTCCAAACCGGATACCCTATGAGGATGCCGGCGACATTGGCGGCCGCAAGAGTCGCCATCCCCTCGCGTGTCCAGCGGGTGGCCGAGGCGATGTGAGGCACGATGACGACATTTTCCAATTCCGTCAAGCCTGGGCTGAGGGCGGGTTCGTCTTCGAAGACGTCCAACCCGGCCCGGAAATCCGGATGAATCCGGCAGTGGGCGACCAGGGCGGCCTCATCGATTATCGGTCCCCGGCTGGTGTTTATCAGTAAAGCGGTTGCCTTCATCATGGCCAGGCGATCGGCATCGATGAGGTGATGGGTGGATTCATTCAGCACCGTGTGCAGGCTGATGCAGTCGGCCGCGCGCAGCACCTCCTCGATGGTCTCCGCACGGTAGCAGGTCACCGGGGACTCCCCAATTGACGCGAGAAAAGAACCGTATTCCTGGATAAAGTCTTCCAGCTCTCTATTGGGGTGAAGATCGAAGTAGATCAGGTTCATCTTGTGCCCCTCGACCATCATGCGGGCAAAGGCCGATCCGATGCGACCCGCACCGATCAAGCCGACGGTCTTGCGCCACAGCAACTCACCGAGAAAAAGGGTCGGCAGCCAGCCCTGATATTTGCCGGCCCGCAGGAAACGTTCGGATTCCCCGACCCGTCGGGCGGCCGCGAAGGTCAGGGCCACCGCCATCTCCGCGGTCGCTTCCGTTAAAACGCCGGGGGTGTTGCCCACGGGTATGCCATGCCGGCTGGCAGCCGCCACGTCCACGTTGTTGAAGCCCACGGCATAATTGCTGTACGCGCGTCCCCCGACGGCCTTGAGTGCCGCGAAAAGCTCATCCCCCCACTGTTCCGTGAGTTGCCCGATGGCGCCATCGCACCGTGTTCCGAAGGCGGTCTTGATGTCTGCGGTCGATAGGACCTCGTCCGACATGCAGATCTCGATTCGGCAGTCGGCCCGGGATAAAATATCAAGCCAGCGCTGCCCGGGAAGCTCCTTGGTCACGACGACCCGCTGATGCCCTTCAGGATTGTATACCCGCCATTTTTTCGAATCCATTTACGTCACCCCGCACTCTTTTTACGTTGCAAAACCTCTTCCACGGCCGCCACGATGTGCCTGGCCGACAGGCCGTATTTGTCGAGCAGATCCAGATACGGGCCCGATTCGGCAAAGGTGTCCCTCACGCCGATCCGCTTCATCGGCACAGGGTGATTCTCTACCAGCACTTCGGCCACAGCGCTGCCCAGCCCGCCGAAAAAAATGTTGTTCTCGGCGGTCACGATCGCCCCTGTTTCTTCGGCCGCTTGCAGCACCGACTTGACATCCAGTGGTTTGAGGGTGTGGCAGTCGATCACCCGTACGTCGATCCCTTGGCCTGCCAGTCTTTCTGCAGCCACCAGGGCATGGGCGGTCAGGTCGCGGATAGCGAAGATGGTCGCATCGGATCCATCCCGCACCGTAACGGCCTTGCCGATCTCAAAGGGGTAGTCGGGGGTGAAGATCTTCGGCACCGGATCGCGCGTGAAGCTCAGGTAAACCGGCCCGTCGTATGCGACCGCCGCTTCCACGGCCAGCGCGGTCGTATCGGCATCGGCCGGAGCGATCACGGTTGAGTTGGCGATCGACCGCATAATCGACAGGTCCTCCTGCCCCTGATGGGTGACCCCGTCCGGGCCGGGCGTAATACCGCTGTGGCTGGCGGCAATCTTGACGTTCAGCCGCGGGTAGTGAATGCTGTTGCGCACCATGTCAAGGGCCCGCAGGCTGGCAAAGACCGCATACGTCGTGGCAAATGGTATCAAACCGGTGGTCGCCATGCCGGCGGCGGCGGCAAACATGTTTTGTTCCGCAATGCCGAAGTTGAAAGAACGTTCCGGGAACTTTTCGGCAAACTTGATGGTCCCGATCGACTTGGACACGTCGGCGTCGAGAACCACCACCATCGGGTTGCGCTCACCGATTTCGAGCAGGGTCCTGGCATAGGAAGCCCTTGTCGGATCGGCCTCCGCGACGGTGAAAAGGTTCTCCGCAGAAAGCATCGCAACGATTTCGGCTCGGACATGCCGATAAGGCAATAGCGCATTATTGTTCACAGCTGCACCTCCTGATCTCCCCTGATCTCACATAAGGCCTTGTCCGCTTCTTCCCGGCAGGGCGCCTTGCCGTGCCACTCACACACGTTTTCCATGTAGGATACGCCCTTGCCCTTTATGGTGCGGGCAATGATCATGGTCGGCACCCCTTTTCGCGCCTTGGCATCTTCCAGCGCGGTCACGATTGCCGCCATGTCATGGCCGTCGATCGGCACCACGTGCCAACCGAAGGCCCGCCATTTGTCGGCTACCGGTTCGATCGGCATGAGGTCGTCTACGTAAAAATCGTTCTGAAGATTATTGCGGTCCAGAATGGCGGTCAGATTGTCCAACTTCCACTTGGCGCCGGCCATGGCCGCTTCCCAGATCGATCCTTCCTGGGATTCACCGTCACCGATGACCACCCAGACGTGGTAGTCTTTCTTTTGAAGTCGTCCGGCCAACGCCATGCCGATGCCGACCGAAAGGCCGTG
>JAQAZR010000251.1:0-7840 GCA_032127235.1 Deltaproteobacteria bacterium | reverse complement strand
GTGAAAGGAGGCAATCGCAATCTCATCGTCACCCTCTTTTTCCAATACCTGAAAGCCTCCCTCAAAATGCTTGACGAAATACTTCATGATCGCGACCTCACCCCCGGTTCGTTTGAAAAATAAAAACTCACTCTATTCCCTCCGTGACTCTGCGGTGAATATTTAGCTAAAAGGATAGTAAACAACTAGATGTAACCTTATGTCAGTCGATCCGACCCAGAAGGTCGGCGATGCGGTTGCCGGCTTTCATCTCATTCAGCCAATCGGCGGGAATGGCGTCTCGTCCCAGATGCGCACCCAGGATCATCCCGACCGCCATCCCCCGGGCGGCAGAGTCTCCGCCGGCCATCACGTTTTCAACCAGGGCCGTTTTCAAGTCGGTTTCATAAGTGGCCACCAGGTGGACGACACCGGGCAGAGAGGCGGCTGTTTCGCACATCTGACCGAATCCTTTGATGGTGTCCCGTGTCGGCCGGCCCGCGTTCTGGAGACCGTCTGCGACCATTTTTTTCAAAACCGTCCTGTCGGCCGATGCCGTTTGGAGCGCCGCTGTCGGTGACTCGCCCTGCAGGACATGCCAGAGGGCATCGGCCAGAAGGTCGGCGCTTTCGACCACGACGGGATCGTTGTGCGTCATGGCGGTTTGGGCCCTGGCGGCCCAGCGCAGGTCATCCCGTTTCTTCCGGTAAACGTAAGCTAGCGGTGCAATTCGAACCGCCCCTCCCAGTTCCGTCGATGAGGAACCGGCTGCGGCCGGTTCTTTGTTTTCGGCAAAATTTTTCAATGTTTCCCTGGTCGCGTGATCACGGTAACCAGTGTAGTCCTGGAACAGGTTTTGCCAGCTGCGGGCAAAGTGGTCGAGATCGAAACCCCGGCAGTCTGCGATCGAGGACAACAGCACCAACGTCTGATCGCCGTAGTGGGTGAACTCACCGGCTTCCTTGGTATCATGAAATGAGTCCGGGGCCGGTTTACGCAAACGGTCCACTCGTCCGAATTCATTGTCGATCACCGCAGTGTCGTAAATCCAGTGGGCCCCCAGCGCCAGCGCATCAGCCGCAAAGGAAGCCAGTACCATGGCCTCGGCCTTTTTCTTCATGATTTCCTCCTCCCAAGCCGAGCGTTTCTAACTTTTAAAGAAGTGGAAATCATTTTTATATTTAATGAATTCTAACCGTGTTGATTTTAAAAATTTGAAACCCTTGGGGATTGCCGATCATCCCGCATCTCACAACAGCGGTGGCAGTTGGGCTTTGTCTTTGAAATCGCCGGCATCGGTACCGAAGAAATCGACCGTAACCACGCTTTCGCAGAGTTTTTTTATCTTTTCCGACACCTTCAAGTGTTCGGGATGCTTCTGGTAGCGCTTTAACGCCTCCTCGTTGGCAAACAGCGCGACAAGGGCGAAATCATACGATCTCGCCGTGTGCAGGACATCCCGGCCCAATTCGTACATCTGGATCTCGATGATTGAGTTGGGCAGTTCATCCAGGCTTTTTTCAAGGTCGTCGATGTCAGCTTCGGTTACGCCTGACTTGAACTTCATCGAAACCACATGGTTCAGCATCGCACCGCTCCTTTCACTGCGGAAGGTCTACAGGGTATTCTTGACCGCCGTAACCGTGCACCGAACAATGGGCCCTAAGGTTGACATTGCGAACGGCGGTAGGAATTTTCACCGCCGAAAGGCTCCGGGTGAACGGCTGTTCGTCCACATGCGGGTGATAAAGGATCCTGGTTGCCAGGACATTTTGATTCAAATCGAGGACTTCCCATTTGTCGGCATAGTGTTCCCAACCGGAGTCATCATGGCGGACCGTGACAGTAAAGTCATAGACATGTGGGGCGGTCTTGACGACCGTGACATCGGTGACATCGGCTTCTCCTGCCAAGAGTGGGCCGGCGATCAGCATCATCGCGACTGTCAGCAGTGGGGTGAGTCTCACGCGGTTGGCACCTTTTTTTGATGGCTTGGTCGAAAGTAAAAAAAACTGTCGTGCGGCATTCTCCGCAGCCAGTATGGATTGTGGCACTCCTTTGCGCAATTTGTCAAACCATATCAATTTCTCCACGAATAGCAAGGGCTGTGGCTCCGGACCAGCGGTTCCCGGTGACCATACCGAGAACCGCTGGTATCGGCCCGAGGTGCGGCGCGCCGGCGGTTTGCTGCAGAAAGACCAGTGACCGACATCAGGCCGCGCGAGATCCAGTAAAATCGGTTGATTTTTGAAGCTCCTTATACTATTAACTACCGTTTTTGAAACAGCGCTGCGTCAAGAAAGGGCTCACCTAAAATAACGTCTCATTTTGGACGCGAATGCATCCCGTCCGGCTGCTGGTGCGAAAATTCGGAATATCCAAATATTCCTGCGTTTTCTCGCCTTTCTGATCGGGCGTCTCAGCGTTCAGAAATGTTATTTTATTTTTGGTGAGCCAAAGGAGAGCCGGCCATGACCCAGTGTGTTGTGCTCAATGCGGACTACTCTTTTTTAAATGTGGTGGATTGGAAGCGGGCCCTGTGCTTGCTGGTAAAGGAAAAGGTAAAAGTGCTGCGGTATTCGGAAAGGACGGTCAAGACCGGTGAGGGCATGACCATCAAGATTCCGCAGGTTATCAAACTCATTAAATTTATTCGGACGGTTTACCGGGCACGGGTGCCGTTCAGCAAGAAAAACGTTCTGATCAGAGACGGTTTCAAATGTGCTTATTGTCGAACCCACTGCGGGCGGCTGACTGTCGATCACATCGTACCAAAATCGCGGGGCGGTCGAACGGAGTTCGAAAACTGCGTGGCCGCCTGCAAAGCCTGCAATCACAAAAAAGGCAACCAGACGCCGAGTGAGGTAAAAATGTATCCGCAGGTCAAGGCCTATCAGCCGACCATATCCGAATTCCTGCGGCGTAGAGTTCAACTGCTGGGGATTGATGACTTGATAAAAGATATGATAGAATGGACCATGTTGCCGGGTAACCTTCCGGAACGCCTTTGAATTTGCCCACCCATTTTGGGATGAAATCCGACGCGATGCAGAATATTAATCACCAACAGGAGAAGCCATGAAAATTATCGTTTTAGGCACCGGATATGTCGGTCTCGTGCATGCTGCCGTTTGTTCCGAGTACGGCCATGAAGTGTATGCATACGACAACAATGGGGAAAAACTGGAGGCCTTTTCTTCCGGTCAGCCCCAGGCAATCGAACGCTATGTCAATGAACCCGGTCTGGTCAACATCATCCGTGAAACCTTAGGCCGTTACCTGTATTTTTCGTCCGATTTGGAAGCGATTATAGAGGGAACGGATGCCGTGTTCATGTGTCTGCCGACCCCGCCCAACCTGGACGGCTCCACCAACCTGACGTTTTATGATGCCGCGGCTGAACATCTGGCCGAGCTGCTCGTCAGGCGAAAGGATAAGCGTCGCGTGGTCATCGTCAACAAGAGCACGGTGCCGATCGGAACGGCGCGTCATCTCGAACACATCATGTCCTCGCACAAGGTCAAAAATTTCGGCGTCTCCTCCAACCCGGAGTTTCTGGCGGAGGGCACCGCCGTAATGCAGGCGCGCCGGCCGGACCGGGTCGTGGTCGGCTGTGATGATCCGCAGGATTTCACCATTTTGCGCCGGGTGTATTCCCAATTCGTCAATCACGTCCGTATCAAGTACATCGAAACGTCGCCCGAAACCGCGGAGGCCATCAAATATGTGGCCAACACCATGCTGCTGACCTATATCTCTTTCTGGAACGGCGTCGGGGCGAAGATCGGCGAAAAATTTCCCAATGTCATCATCGACGATCTGCGCCTGGGCGTGACCTCCGATGAGCGCATCAGCACCTGGGGGTCTTTTGTCAGCAACGGAGCCGGCGGCAGCTGTTTCGGGAAAGATATCGCTTCGCTGATCAACCAGCTGCGCAGGGTGAACGTCAGCACCAAGATGTTGGAAGCCTCATACGAGGTGAACGAATACCAGAAGGTCTATCTGGTCGATCGGGCTATCACCGAAGCCGGTTTCAAGTTCAACAACAAGACCATCACAGTCCTCGGTCTGGCCTTCAAAAAGCACACCAACGACATGCGCGATGCCTCTTCGATCAAGGTGATCGAGTCTCTGCTGGGCAAAGGCGCCGCAAAAATAAAGGCCTACGATCCCTTGGCCAATGAGTCCGCCCGGACTGTTTTCGACCCGGCCAAAAACATTCTCTTCGACAAGATCGACTACTACGAGAGTGCCAAAGAGGCCCTCGAAGGCTCGCACGCCGTGTTCATTTCATCGGACTGCGAGGAGTTTCGCGGGCTGTCGCGGACCATCGAGCAGCTTGTCCAACCGCCCTACCTGATCATGGACGGCCGGCGGATGATCCCGGATTTTAGTGATTTGACCAGCAGGAACTACACTTACCTGGCGGTCGGCGCGATGGCGATGGGCCCCACGCCGTGCGACGCCGAGGTGCTGATACCGCTGAGGCAATCCGCCTGATTACCCCTCCCAATCGACCGCTGCTGAGAGTCGCATCGACGCGTGCAGCCGCAACTCCCAACTTGCCCCATTTTCCAAGCCTGCCGGCTGCGGGATCATGACCCGCACCGGTGTGCGGAACATCTGCACGCGGCGGCCTTTCGATACGCGGCCATTCCGAAAAGGTTGTATTCCCTTGACATACCGGGGTTTGTCGATTAAAAATTTCAAGTTTATATCATCACCAAATTTCGGAGGCTAAATGGACTATAAAAAGACGCTCAATCTGCCGATCACGAAATTTCCCATGAAGGCGAACCTGGCCGACCGCGAACCGGTGCAACTGAAAGCCTGGGAAGACGTGCGGCTGCACGATAAAATCAGAGCGGCTGGCGACGGGCGGGAGCGTTTCATTCTGCACGACGGCCCGCCATATGCCAACGGTCATATCCACATCGGAACGGCGCTCAACAAAATTCTCAAAGACATCATCGTCCGGTCACGGCAGATGACCGGCTATGATGCGGTATACGTGCCCGGCTGGGACTGTCATGGTCTGCCGATCGAACACAACGTCGACAAAGAGCTTGGTCAGAAAAAAATGGACATGACCCTGGCCGACGTTCGCCGGCTGTGTCGTGCTTACGCCGAACGGTTCATCGATATCCAGCGGAACGAGTTCAAACGACTGGGTGTGATGGGTGAATGGGACAATCCCTATCTGACGATGAACTATGCTTACGAGGCCACCATTGCCCGCGAGTGCTGGAAATTTGCCCAAAACCAAAGCCTCTTCAGGAGCAAGAAGCCGATTTACTGGTGCAACGACTGCCGCACCGCCCTGGCCGAGGCGGAAATCGAATACGCCGACGAGTCCTCGCCCTCCATTTACGTCAAATTTCGTATGCAAGACGACCTGAGTGCCGATTTCCCGAGCCTTGCCGGTAAAACCGTTTTTGTCGTCATCTGGACCACGACTCCCTGGACCATACCGGCCAACCTGGCCGTGGCCCTGCACCCGGATTTCACATACGCGGCGGTGGATGTGGGCGGCGACGAGGTCCTGATCGTCTCCAGGGACCTGGTATCTGCCTGCATGCACACCTTCGGAATCAGCGACTACCGGATCCTGGCCGAGATCGACGCCAAGCGTCTGGAACGAAAGCGCAGCACCCACCCGCTCTACGACCGCGATGCCCTGATTATCCTGGGCAGCCATGTCACGCTCGATGCCGGCACCGGCTGCGTGCACACCGCTCCCGGACACGGCCGCGAGGACTACGAGGTCGGCTTGCAATACGGACTGGACGCGTACTCACCGGTTGACGACAACGGTCGCTTCTCCGATGAGGTGGGATTCTTCGAAGGACTGTTCGTGTTCGACGCCAACCGTGACATCACGGCCAAGTTGAAGGAAGTCGGGGCCTTGATCGCCTCAGAGACGATCACACATTCTTACCCCCATTGCTGGCGCTGCAAGCAGCCGGTCATTTTCCGGGCCACGCCCCAGTGGTTCATCTCCATGGACAAGACCAACTTGCGCCGGAAGGCATTGTCGGCTATTGACCAGGTGAAGTGGATTCCCGGTTGGGGCCGTGAGCGCATCTACGGCATGATCGAAAACCGGCCCGACTGGTGCGTTTCCCGCCAGCGGGCCTGGGGGGTGCCGATTGCGGTTTTCTACTGTGACGACTGTGGCGCGCTGCTGATGGACGAGAAGATCATGCAGCGGGTTCACGAGCTTTTTGCCGCCCATGGGGCCGACATCTGGTTCGAAAAGCCGGACGCCTTCTTTCTGCCGGCAGATGCCGTCTGTGCTGCGTGCGGCAGCAAGGCCCTCAAGAAGGAAGACGACATCCTGGACGTCTGGTTCGATTCCGGTGTCAGCCATGCGGCCGTTCTGGAACAACGTGCCAACCTGAAATGGCCGGCGGACCTGTATCTGGAAGGCAGCGACCAGCACCGGGGCTGGTTTCACAGCTCCCTGCTGACCGCCGTGGGGACGCGCGACCGTGCGCCTTACGACGCTGTCCTCACCCACGGATTTGTCGTGGATGCCGACGGGCGCAAGATGTCAAAATCGCTGGGCAATGTCATCGCGCCCAAAGAGGTCATCGACCGGTACGGGGCCGAAATCCTGCGCCTTTGGGTGACGGCCTCCGACTACCGCGAAGACATTCGCATTTCCGAAAACATTCTCAAACAGCTCAGCGACGCCTATCGCCGCATCCGCAACACGGCCCGTTTCATGCTCGGCAACATTGCGGATTTCGATCCTCAGACCAATGCGGTGCCTTATGAAACAATGCCGCAAATCGATCGGTTTGCATTGCACAGACTGCAGGAGTTGACGGAAATCGTGCTCAGGGCCTATGGAAATTTCGATTTTCACGTCATCTACCATCGTCTTCACAATTTTTGCACTCTCGATATGTCGGCCTTCTATCTGGACGTTCTAAAAGACCGGCTCTACACGTCGCCGCCGGATTCCAGCGCAAGAAGAAGCGCCCAGACGGCGATGTACCTTATCCTGGATACGATGACCCGCCTGATGGCGCCGATCCTGGCTTTTACCGCCGAAGAGATCTGGGCTCATCTGCCGACGCATCCGAACAAGGAGGAGAGTGTCCATTTGGCCGCTATGCCCGGTGTGCGGGAAGAATGGAAAGATAAGATCCTTCAGGCAAATTGGGAGAAACTGTTGGCGGTGCGCGGCGAGGTGACCAAGGCGCTCGAAGCGGCGCGGACCCGCAAGCAGGTCGGTCACCCGCTGGACGCGGCCCTCACCCTGTCGGTTCCGGAGGAGCTCTACGCCGTTCTGGCGCCTTACAGTGACGAGCTGCGCTCTATTTTCATCGTTTCCAGGGTCGGACTTGAACGCGCCGCGCCGCTCGAAAATGCATTCACCAGTGAAGACATCGAAGGATTGCAAATTCTGGTCGAACGGGCACCGGGCGAGAAATGCGAGCGCTGCTGGGTTCATGAACTATCGGTCGGAACCGATGACGCCCATCCGACGATTTGCAGCCGCTGTCAAACTGCCATGGAGCGCATCAACGCAGGATGAAAAGCAAAACGATCAAATTGCTTTCGATTGCCGGTGTGATTGTACTGCTCGATCAGTTCACCAAGTTGCTGGTTCTGCGATACCTGCCGTTGTATCACTCCCTTACGGTCATTCCGGGTTTTTTCGACCTCACGCACGTACAAAATCCCGGGGGTGCGTTCGGTTTCCTGTCCGGTTCGGACCCGCGTCTGCGCAGTGTGGTGTTCCTGTTCTTTTCCCTTCTGGCCGTGGGTTTGATCTTGTGGTTTTACTTCAAAACGCCGGCGACGCATCCCTATCTGGCCGGTGCTTTTGCCATGATCTTCGGCGGAGCTG
>JAQAZR010000250.1:0-6730 GCA_032127235.1 Deltaproteobacteria bacterium | reverse complement strand
TCATTATCGGTCGAAATTTTGACGCCGGTGTTGTCATCGTCGTCATCCAGCGGATCTACGAAACCGATAAGGGTGATTTCCTCCCTGGAATCTTTTTTCCTTTTCATCTGCTGTATCCCTTGTGTTGATGAAGTTGATGATATCACTGAATCGATCAGCGATACGTGCGCTAAAACCCGATTGAAAAAGCAATTCTCGTGCCGCTCTCGCAAGTTTGGGGGATTGTTTTGATAAAACCGAATGAGCGCGGTGACAGATAGAACTGACGGTTCCGGTCTGATTGCCGGCGTCTATTGGACCGGACTTCGGTTATCTGTATCTCATTATGCAACCCATTGAAAATAAGATTATTAATAAAAAGACCGACCGGGTATGTACACCGCGGAAATCTGAGTGACGGGTGCCGAACCGATGCACGACCAGATGGGAACACAAAATTCCGTTAAAGACAAAAAACGGAACCGGTAGTTCCTCACTGTGACCACACCGGACACTATCAGCAAGAGCGAAAACCGGTATCTGCTCGCGATTGTGCTGTCAAATCGTCTGAAATCAAGAACTGGCATCTTTCGCATTCATTTATGGGTTCCTGTTGGTTTGTTTTCAATTTTCTTAAGCTTGCTGGCATTATTTTTGCTTAGCGAGTGACAATGTACTGACAACAGATTCTGTATCCGGTCGTGAAGAAGGATAAATAAATTTTAGCCTGACGATTGCATCGTTTGCTTTTATGATTTTAACGGTTATGGTCCGCTGCCGATTGGGAGTGCTATGCGGTGCTTGACAGCCGACTTCGCGCGGCAGTTGGCGGCATTGGTTACCAAGTGGTATTCGCGAACAGGTCCTTTATTAGACCTACACAGAAAAAGGAGAGTCGGAAATGCATCCGAACCCATCATTTTTTCAATCGACGGTTGTAAACAACCCACAGGACACCTTGCAGGGGAGGGAAGATGAAGAACCTCCGGGTAGTGGGGCAGCGGCTTCCGAGCCGACTGCCAATTGCGTTGTTCGGCGCGTCTCAAGCCTCAATGACGCTGCCATCGTCCTCAGATTCCCCCCCGAACGTGTTGCCCGCACTTCTTTAAGAACGCGCGCTTTCCGGCGCAAGTTTTTCTCCGGTGTACCCGACAAGACCTGGAATGATTGGCAATGGCAGATCCGAAACCGGATCCGTCATTATGGTCAACTTCAGTCGATGCTGGATCTTTCACCCGCAGAAAAAGGCGTTGCTGACTATACCGGGCATAAATTACCCATGGGCATTACGCCTTACTACATGAGCCTTCTGACCGTTGACGATGCCGCCCAGCCTTTGCGGCGCACGGTGGTTCCGACAATTAACGAGTTTGTCAGGTCTCCCGGTGAGGCGGATGATCCGCTTGGAGAAGAGAACCAGAGCCCCGTGCCGGGCCTGGTTCACCGTTACCCTGACCGGGTTCTCCTGCTGGTACACGATTTTTGTTCAACTTATTGCCGCTACTGTACGCGGTCCCGAGTAGTGGGACACGGGGCCATTCTCCCGAGCCGGTCGCGTCTCGAGCAAGCGATCGACTACATCCGTGCGACACCTTCCGTTCGTGATGTGCTGTTGTCCGGCGGTGACCCGCTGACCCTCAATGACGACCGGTTGGAGTGGATTTTGGCGCGTCTGCGTCGGATATCCCATGTCGAGATCGTGCGAATCGGAACCAAGATTCCCGCCGTTTTGCCGCAGCGCGTCACAGGCCGTTTGGTGAGGATGCTGCGCAAATATCACCCCCTTTGGATGAGCCTGCACTTTACCCATCCGGATGAGTGCACGCCGGAGACCACCCGGGCTTGCGGAATGCTGGCCGATGCCGGTATTCCCCTGGGGTCGCAAACAGTCCTGCTCAAGGGCGTAAACGATACGGTAGATACCATGAAGTCGCTCTGCCACAACCTGCTGCGGATGCGCGTGCGGCCTTACTACCTTTACCAGTGCGACCCCATAACGGGTTCGGGTCATTTTCGGACATCGATCGCTCAGGGCTTGGAGATCATTCGGGGTCTGAGGGGATTTACCAGTGGTTATGCTGTGCCGACCTATGTCGTGGACGCGCCGGGCGGCGGCGGCAAAGTACCGCTGATGCCCGATTACATGGCTGGTCGGGAAGGATCAGATCTGCTGCTCCGTAACTATGAAGATCGGTTGTTCCGTTATCCGGATTGCCGGAGCGCGGATATCGAAACCGGCTCTTCTCCCTGTCCGTTGGAAACAATACCTTAAAGTATTATCTTTATTTTGCCAAGGAATTATCGGGTTTCCGGAACCTGAAACGGTTCCGGAAACCCGCAATGGGTTTCGGCTTGCCCGAATTCTGCCGGTGCTGGTAAGATATCATTTTAGAGGTTAACCATTTTAAGGGTTCACTCAATGAAAATCGGACTCACTTATGACCTGCGTTCGGAATACCTGGCCGCCGGGTTCGGCGAGGAGGAAACCGCCGAATTCGACCGAGACGATACCGTGGTCGCCATCGAAAAAGCGCTCCAGACCCTGGGGCATACAACCGACCGTGTCGGCAGTGTCCGCAGCCTGTTCGGGCGTCTGAGTGCCGGCGACCGCTGGGACCTTGTTTTCAACATTGCCGAGGGTCTCAACGGCATCGGTCGGGAAGCCCAGGTGCCGGCGGCACTGGATGTCTACGGTATTCCCTACACTTTTTCAGACCCCCTGGTAATGGCACTGACTCTGCACAAGAGTATGACGAAACGGGTTGTACGTGATGCCGGCATCCCCACCGCGGATTTTGGAGTCGTGCGGCTCCGCAGCGAAGCCGAGCGGATCCCCTTTCCACCGCCCTATTTCATCAAACCGGTGGCCGAAGGCACCGGTAAGGGAGTTTCTCCGCAATCGATCATACGGCGGCCGGAAGATCTTGCGGCTGCCTGTGAGACGCTCATCGTCGCCTTCCGTCAACCGGTCCTGGTCGAACGCTATTTGCCGGGCAGAGAGTTTACAGTCGGTATCGTGGGAACCGGTGACCGGGCCAGGGTGCTTGGCACCATCGAAGTGCATCTGCTGGACGGAGCCGAACCCGAGGTCTATTCCTATATCAATAAGGAACGCTGCGAAGAATTGGTTGAATACCGGCTCGGTCGCCCGCACGACGATCCGCCGGTGAAAGAGGCCGAAGCCATTGCGCTGCGGGCCTGGCAGGTGCTTGAATGCCGTGATGCCGGCCGGATCGACCTGCGTTGCGATCAGGCCGGCGAGCCGCATTTTATGGAGGTTAATCCGCTGGCCGGGTTGCACCCGTTTCATTCGGACCTTCCCATCATCTGCAATCATATCGGCATGCCCTATGAAGACCTGATTCGGGAAATCGTCGATTCCGCAGCAAAGCGGATCGGGTCCCGCGTCGTCGGAAAAGGAGCGATCGACTGATATGCGTGTTGCAGTTGTTCACAACGCCGTGACGGATGACAGCGCCCCTGATGAGCGCGACGTACTGGTCCAGACCGAGTCTGTCGTGGACGCACTTGGCCACCTGTCGCATGAGGCTTTCACTGTTCCCTGTTCATTAGACCTTAACCGTGTCAAAGATCGGTTGGAACAGATACGACCAGATATCGTCTTCAACCTGGTGGAGTCACTCGGTGGACAAGGGCGTCTGGCCCACCTTTTTCCCGCGCTGCTGGACACAATGACGCTTCCGTACACCGGCTCACCCACCTTGACGCTGCTGGTGACCACCCATAAGATCATGGCCAAGGAACGGTTGGCGATTTCCGGTCTGCGAACACCGGCCTGGCTCGGTCCCTATCCACCGGAACCGTTGTCTCTGGCACCTGCCGAGTCGCTGCGCCGGGGGCCGGCGGAAACCGCTCTTTGGATTGTCAAATCTGTTTGGGAGCATGCCTCTTTCGGTATGGAAGAAGACGCCCTGTTGGCGAGCGTCGCTGAGGCAGAGATCGAGACGGTTCTAAAAGAGCGTGCCCCCCGCCTTAAGGGATCTTGTTTTGCCGAGGCCTTTGTAGACGGGCGCGAATTCAATCTAGCCGTGCTGGCCGGTCCAAATGGGCCTCAGATCCTGCCGCCCGCCGAAATCATCTTCGAGGGCTATGACGATCATAAACCGCGGATTGTCGGTTACCGGGCCAAATGGGCCGAGGATTCTTACGAATACCATCACACTCCCCGTCGGTTCGATTTTCCACTCGAAGATGACGGGCTTTTGGCGCGGCTTGAGGCTGATGCCGCCTGCTGCTGGCGGATTTTCGGGATTGGCGGCTTTGCGCGGGTCGATTTTCGAGTAGATTCTCACGGCACTCCTTGGATCCTGGAGGTCAATGCCAACCCGTGCCTGTCGCCGGATGCCGGTTTTGCCGCCGCTCTGACCCAAGCCGGTTTGTCTTATCCTGATGCCGTGGAGAGGATCCTGCAAGACGGGCTTAGGACTCACAAAAAAATAGGTTGGTGATGTTGGGCGTTGAGGCGCCTGGCCGACAAGGTGTAAAATCGTAGGAATATCTGAATATTCCGAGGTTTTGCACCGGCAGCCGGACGGGATGCATCGGCGTCCAAAATGGCAGGTTATTTTCGAGCGATGCCTAAGTTTCGGCCCGCAAACATGTGCACCGCGCAACCGTTACAGAGGAGCTTGAAATCGATGTTGCGGATCCGTCGCATTTTTGATGACGTTCTACCGGCCAACAGAGAGACTTTGGAACAGGTTAAAGAGATCCTGCGCGATCGTTTCAGCCAAGTTTCCGAAGAAGAAATCGAGCAGCTTGGCGTAAAACTGCGCAACCCATTTAAGCAGCGGTTTCGTCCCATCCTTTTCGTGGCCAAGACCTTGCGCAGCCGTGTGAAGGGCTTCGCCATGCTGCTGCATGAGCCGGAGATCGGCTTCTGTTTTCTGGACTGGATCGCCACCGCCGGCGGCAGAACCGGCGGCGGATTGGGCGGTGCCCTTTACGACCGGGTGCGGCGGGAGGCGGTTGACTTGGGTGCCGGGGAGCTGTTCTTCGAGTGTCTGTCTGACGACGTCGAAAAATGCCCCGACGAGGCCCTGTTGAAGGAAAACCGCGCCCGCCTCAGATTTTACGAGCGTTATGGTGCCCGACCGATTGTGAACACCGGCTATGAACTCCCGGTGAATCCGGGGGACAGCTGTATGCCCCATCTGGTATACGATGCCTTGGATGCCGTCAAACCGTTACGCCGCGCATTTGCGCGCAAAGTGGTGCGGGCCATCCTGGAACGCAAGTACAGCGGCTACTGCCCGGCCGAATACGTCGAAAAAGTGGTGGCGTCATTTCGGGAAGACCCGGTCGCGCTGCGTGAGTTTCGCTATATCAAACCGCAGGCCGTCAAGACAGCGGTGGATGACCGCTCTACCGAACAGATTGCCCTGATTGTCAATGACCGCCACCAAATCCACCATGTGCACGAGCGCGGATACGTGGAGTCACCCGTCAGAGTGAGAAGCATTCTGGCGGAGCTCGACAAGAGCGGCCTCTTTGCCCGACTCAAACCACGTGCTTTCCCGGATAAAAACATCCACGCCGTTCACGATGCCGATTTCGTCAGCTACCTGCAGCATGCATCCGAAGCTGTACCCGAAGGGAAATCCCTCTACCCCTATGTGTTCCCGGTTCGCAACAAGACGCGCCCGCCAAAGGAGCCGTCGGTTCTCTCTGGCTACTACTGCATCGACACCTTTACCCCCATCAACCGCAACGCCTACCCGGCGGCTCGTCGCGGAGTGGACTGCGCCCTGACCGCCGCCCGTGAAATTCTTGACGGCCGACGCATGGCCTACGCACTGGTGCGCCCCCCGGGCCATCATGCCGAACGCCGGGTTTTCGGCGGGTTCTGTTATTTCAACAACAACGCCATCGCGGCCCAGTACCTGTGCGCGTACGGGAAAGTCGCCATCCTAGACATTGACTACCATCACGGCAACGGACAACAGGAAATTTTTTACCGTCGGCCCGATGTGTTGACCGTGTCGGTCCACGGTCACCCCAAGTTTGCCTACCCTTACTTTACCGGCTTCGAAGACGAACGCGGTGAAGGTGAAGGCGAAGGGTTCAATCTGAACCTTCCGCTGCCGGAAAATTTGGACGGTGAGAGGTACCGTAAAGCGCTGGGCAAAGCGCTGCATAGAATCGAAGAATTCTTTCCCCAATTTCTGGTGGTCGCACTGGGGCTGGACACCGCCAAGGGCGACCCGACCGGTACCTGGTCGCTGATGGCCAAAGACTTCGAAGAAAACGGACGTTTGATCGGAACCCTGGGCCTGCCCACGCTGGTCGTTCAGGAAGGCGGCTACCGTACCCGGACCCTCGGCCAGAATGCCCGCAACTTTTTCAGCGGGCTTGTACAGGGCCACTTGAAGGCGGTCGGCAACCGTCAGGAGCCGAAGGTCCGGCTGCACGGCGTCGTATTCCGCTGCGAGCTGCAACCTCAAGATCCTGAAAGGATCCGTCGATTAGCGGAAATTACCGGCTTTTTTACAGCCGCCGAGGTGGAGGTGGCGGTCGAGCTCGTCAATGAACGTCTGGCCAAGGGCGCACCCAGCGGCTATCACTTTGTCATGGCCGAACACTACGGCCGCCTGGCCGGTTACGCCTGTTACGGACCGATTGCCTGTACGGCATCGGGCTACGATATTTACTGGATAGCGGTACACCCCGACTATCAGGGCAAGGGTTTGGGGCGCAGGATTCTGAAGGAGACCGAACGCCTTATACGGGA